>PASS01000032.1 GCA_002712165.1 Fidelibacterota bacterium | reverse complement strand
CGGATGGCGTTGGTGGAGCGGATGGCGTTGGTGGAGCGGATGGCGTTGGTGGAGCGGATGGCGTTGGTGGAGCGGATGGCGTTGGTGGAGCGGATGGAGGTGCTTTTGGTACTGGTGGAGTACTAGGGGGAGGTGGACCAGGTGCTGGTGGACCAGGTGCTGGAGGACCAGGTGCTGGAGGACCAGGTGCTGGAGGACCAGGTGCTGGAGGACCAGGTGCTGGTGGACCAGGTGCTGGAGGGCCACTTTCAATCTCATCTTCAATTATTTCTTCAACATTACCCAACGTACTATCAACACCTTCAAATAATGTTGTATTCCTCGAAATAATTAATAATAGAGCGATAATCAATAATAACATACATAAATCTTCTTTTTTCATTTATAATTTATACATATATTATTTTTTTAAAAAAAATAGAATATAAAAGGAATTATACTTAAAAACGAAAATCTTCTAATTTCCAATACTCATAACTATTTGCTACGGGCCGTCGAATAATGAAAGGTAATTTTTGTTGCTTTAATTCTTCAAAAGCAATTTCATATACGGTCTTATAATTTTCTGGATTTTTTAAAAATGAAATAGCACCATTAGATAATTGTTGTGATCTTTCTGAAATAATTTTAGTTTTTTCAAACTTTGTTAGGAAAGGCTTACTAATGTAATTTTTTTTCATTTCCTCATATTTTGAATAAAATACTGCTAAGTCTTCCTTTGAATTATCGATAATTCCATCTTCTTGAAATTCTTCATCAGATGAATTGCCCTGTTCCATAATTTACTATATTCAATAATTTATTATTCAAATTTTAAATATTTTATTTATTCATTTGTCCATGTTTGTTTGCAGTACTTACAAATATAAATATATTTCATTGATTCTTGTTCATACTTAATATACATAACATCCGAAGGTTTCTTTTCTTTTACAGATATGCATTCACTATTCGGACATTGTATGTTTTGATTATTTTGAATACTAGGTAGTGTAATATCATTTTCTAAATATTTATTTTGATTAATTGTTTCACTTAGATTAATTTCATATTCATTACTATAAATACATTTTGTTTCATCATATTCTATATTTTTCCCGCAAGATTTACATCCTAAGTAAAGTTTCTGTTTTTCTTCATCCGAATAGATAAATAGATGATTGTCGCAATCAGGACAAAAGTTAATCTCCATTATATTAAATAGTATATTATATTTAATTTATAAATACTATCAAATTTATTTTTCCATGTATTTTTTATATGTATCATAAATTTTTTGATAATTTATTTCAGCATTTATACGATAATAAGGAATATGTATTGTCTTATTTTTTTTAGTTTTATTTGATTCTAAAAATTCAAACACTTTATCTTTATTTTTTTGATATTCATCATTCATTTCATTTTTAAACCCTTCAAAACTATCAGGTGTATCATACATATTCTTCAATAAAAGGGTATTGATTGTTTCATAACGAATTACTTCATTATAGTTCATATTAATATGTGTATTGTTATTTTCTTGACCGGGTTCATGATGCAAAGGATTATTATCTAACAAAGATTGAATTGTTATAAATATAGTAGTAATATCCATAATCGATGTCCATTTAGGACCAGACCATGTTCCAAGTATTGATAAACATACTTTCCCTCCTCCATTTTTATTCCCTCCAACATAAATATTGGGATGGATTCTTATATTATTTCTTGATACATAACTTATATCGGGAGGTGAAAATGGATAATTTTTTGGAAACTTAATATTAAAAAATAAAAAACCACCTTCATACAAAGTATCTTTGGGTCCAACAACCATTGCTTTTGCTTCTAAAAAATTTTCTTCATTAAAATTGATATAAATTCCAAGAGATTTTAAATTTTGCTTTTCAATTTCTTTAATATCTTTATTTATGATTCTTTTAATTGCAGCTGTCGCCATATTATGTATATATCAAGTTGTTTTTTTAAATATCTTCAATTTAAATTTGAATCTAAATATATAAGAATAAAAATATAAACAAATATTATGATCAATAAAAAATTATATGATTTTCTAAAACAACATCCCAAAACAGAAAATGGAAAACATACCCATATTATTTATGCTCCAAGTCCTGGTGGTTCATATACCGTACCACAAGATAAAATGGATGAATTTTATACACTTCTTTCAAAATCAATGTTTGAGAAAGATATTAAATTGTCTATTGTTGAAAAAATCCAACCTATCTGTCGTTTAGTCATTGATTTGGATTTTAAATACAAGGATAAACAGAATGGAAGACAGTACAATAACACAGTTTTAAATCATATTATTCTTGATATTTTTAACCATATCGATGAATTATATACGATAAGTGAAGAACAAAAGGTTTGTTGGATCATGGAGAAGGAAGATATATGTGAAGCAACACAACAGAATTACCAATCAAAGGATGGTATTCATTTCTTGTTCCCTTATATCATTGCGGAAAAAGAGACCTACAGGAAGTTAAGGGATTTACTCCTTACAATTGATTTTAAATCTTATTTTATGAATGAAAGTTTTACCCCACCTTCTAACTCGATGAATGAAATTATTGATGAAGCAATTTACAAAGGGGGAAATTGGTTTGTTTATGGAGCCGGAAAGCCAACAGAGAAGATGAAGTATAAATTGACAGGAATTAAGAAACTAATGAATGGTACTCTATCAAATCTTCCAATTGATATGTACAGTCCATTGGATATCATGAAAATGAATAGTGTTCAAAATCATGATGAGATCAATGTTGAATATACAGAGGAATTATATAATCGACTTAAAACTAAATTACTAAAAACTAGTAGTTCAATGGAAAGTGTTGAGGCGCTGGAGATAAATCCAGCCGTGCTAACTGCTACTCAGAAACATGATCTTAAAATTGCAAAAGAATTAGTGAAAATCCTTTCAAATGATCGTGCAGGAAATTATACAGATTGGATTGAGATTGGATATTGCCTTCACGGAATATCGAATGAACTACTACCTTCATGGATAGCATTTAGTAAAAAGTGGTCGATGTACAATGATGATTCAGAATGTAATCGACAATGGGAATGGTTCCAAAGAAACAATAATCGACAAATTACAATAGCTTCTCTACACTTCTGGGCGAAACAAGATGATCCAGAAAAATACAAGGAGATACTCAGGGATTCACTTGAAAAATTAGTAGAAACAAGTATTAAGGGTGATAAAAGTACTGGTCCACATGCTGATGTGGCAAATGTAATTTATCATTATTTCAATAATTGTTTTGTCTGTGCAAATATCAAAGACAATACATGGTATTATTTCAATGAATTTATTGGTGGTCGTTGGGAACCGACTGAGATGGGGCATAAATTAAGGTCAAGGCTTTCAAGTGAAATAGTTGACCTTTATAGTCACTATCAGTCTAAATATCAACAATTAGCAAATCTTGAAGAAGATGATTCTGAATTTCAAAATATCTATAATAATCGTGTTGCTAATTGTTGTAAGGTGATTATTAAACTGAAAGACTCTGGTTATAAAGACAAAATTATGAAAGAGTGCAAGGAATACTTTTATGACAAAGAATTTGTTGAGAAGTTAGATGATCAAAAACATTTAGTAGGTTTCGAGAATGGTATTTATGATTTAAACAAAAGTGTATTTCGTGGAGGATTACCTTCAGATTATGTAAGTCTAACGACAGAGATTACTCTTCCTATTCCCAAAGCAATGATGCCCATGAAAATTGATGATATAATTGACATATCAAAAGAAATGGAAAACTATGATGAACTCAACGATGGATTAAACGACTTTTTGGAAAAAGTGTTCCCTAATTCAAAGGTCCGTGAATATACATTACGGTTTTTATCTAGTTGTTTATCAGGTGAAATAAGGGAAGAAAAGTTCTACTTTTGGACCGGTTCCGGTGGTAATGGGAAATCAAAACTTGTTGATTTAATTGAATCATCGGTTGGTCAATATGCACGATCAATGGATGTCGGTTATCTAACGACTAAAAAGGGTTCTTCTGCTTCAGCATCACCCGAATTAGAGAGTATTAAACAAGCAAGGTTTGTTTGGATGTCAGAACCGGAAAAAACAGATACAATCTATGTTGGTAAATTGAAGTTGATGACTGGTGGTGATAAGATGACTACTAGAGGGTTGTATAAGGAAACTACACAATTCAAGCCGCAGTTCAAAATTATTCTTATGTGTAATGATCTACCAAATCTTGGTGGGAATGATGGTGGTATTTGGAGAAGGATTGAAGTTGTAGAGTATATTTCCAAGTTTACAGATGATCCACGACCAAGTCCTGCAGATCCTTATCAGTACAAAGCAGATGAACAACTATCAAAGAAACTTGAACTATGGAACACACTGTTTGTCATTAAGCTTCTTGAAAAATATCGTGTATATAATAAAGAAGGGACTAAACCACCTGATGAAGTTAAAGAAATGACAAAAGCCTACAGGACATCGAATGATATTATTGCTAACTGGATTAACGATGATGTTATTGATTGTGAAGATTTTTGCCCATTTGATGAATTGTATGATGCATGGGAGAGATGGTGTGATGAAGAAGGATATCATCCTAAACAAAGGCCAGATAAAAGAGAAGTAAAAACAGCACTCTTGAAACATCAAGAAAAGACAGAATATGGATTAGTTGTTGGTAAAAATAAGAATGATAATTGTCCAAATGGTACAAGGAAGAAACCAAAATTTAATTTCAAACCAATGGATGATTAAGTAAATTAATTTTGTAAATTTGAAAAATTTTTTTGAATTGTTAATAAAATAAAAAACATGTTCTCTACTGCAAAGCAAAGTGGTCGCTCTCGGGTAAACTGGAAGTCTGATAGCAAGAAGACAAAGAAGACTCATGTTCAACATAAGAAGGTTAACGAAACAGGAAAAGATAAACTGTTTCAACTTCAAACGCAGTTCCTCAAGAATGGAATGAGTTTCCTTGAATATGAAAACTATGTCCAAGAAAAAATTAACAAGGGTCAGTTTTATTACAAAAACCTTTCAGAAAAGGATGTAAAAGATCTTCACAACCGTTACAAGAACCTTCTTCAAAAGAAGCAAAACAAATACAATGAAATTGGCCAACAAAAGAAAATGAGTCGTCGCCAGAGAAAGCTATTTCGTGAAAAGAAGAAGAAAATTATTGATGAACAGCTTCAAAAAATGATTTCTAATTTCCTTGAAATTGCTTCAAAGTCTAATTCACTCGGTGTATCTAAAAAGTGTATAGGTCTTCCTTCTGATCCTGAAAAATGGAACTTTACAAAGAAGAATGTTTTCCTTGGTGGACGTTATATCGAAAAACAGGATAGGGAATCGTGGGTTGAACCGTATCGAAAGATTGTATCTCCTGTAAGGGCACACCTTTTTAATATGCATTCTGAACAAGATTTTAATAATTATGTATTTAATCATGAATAAAGTAGTTTTCAGTTTGTTGAATACCTTCCATATATTTCTTTATTTTCATTTCTTTCGTGATATTTAAATCAATACCAATTTCATTGATATTAATTGTAATTATTTTTTTATGTCCATCTGTTGTATGGTCGTATGGGGAAAATGGTATCACAAACATAGAGAATAAATAATCCTGTAGAGATTCTATTTTTTTCTTAGAGTTCACTCGAAAATTGACACCTAAATATTTTTTATATTTCTTTTTTTTATAAATATAATCAAGAGGTAAGTTTCCACACAATCCTCCGTCAATATAATAATCATTATTGTATTTAATGGGTTCAAAAAGAAAAGGAATACATGTAGCTATACGTGAAGCAAGTGATATTGAAAGATTTGGATGGGATATATGGTTCATATAAACTATCTTACATTCTGATATATTCACAACTTTCACAACAAAATCAATCTTTGTAATTGTATATAATTCTTTAAATGTCATATTTTTTGAATAACCTTTTTTCTCTAAGACTAACTCTATCATAGTTTGAATAAGATCATTCTTATAAAGTCCGTAATGAATGAATAGTTTATTTAAATCGAATTCATCATAATCAATTATTTTTTTATCATAACCCAAAAAAAGTTGTAAAGTAGCTTCAATAGATAAACCAAGTAATAAAGGCAATATATGAATTATGCTACCAGAGACACATATAATTGTATGGATCCCCTTAAAATGTCGATCAATTTTTCTATTGTCAAATAAATACTTAAATACACCTAATAATGCAATACAATTCATCCCTCCACCTGATAAAAGTAGGGTGTCTACATCCATAGTATTATTGTGAAATTATTTTATTTATTAATTATTATGAGTTCCTTAAATATAAATAATCTATATGAAACATCATATCAAAAAAACATACAGAGGTTGGAAAATTTTGACAACATTCTAAAAAAAATTCACAATCGAATTAAATACAACGCAAAATTAGAGAAAACACACTGTTTTTATCAAATACCTGAATTTATTTTTGGTGTACCCTTATACAATATTGATGATCTAAAACAGTATATTGTTAACTCTTTAAAAAAAGATAGATTCAATTTGATTTATATAGACCCCAATTGGTTATTTATCACATGGGAAATTAATAAACCAGAAATAAAGAAAATAAATCAAATGAGAAAAATAAGTAAAAATAAAAGTAAAGGGGATTTTAAATTAGTGGATGAATACAAACCACAAGGGAAATTCTACAATGAATATGATTTAACTTCAATGAGAGATAAAACTAAAAACTTATTATGATGAATATTGATATTGATATTGATATTGATTATTTTGATTAGATAAAGATCTTCTTCTTAATCTCTTCCTTCTAAATTCATTTGTTTTGATAATAGTATCAATGTCTTCTTTAAGTTCCTGACATATTTTCTTTTTATTTCTATTCCAAGATGATTGATCAGTACACCCTTTTAATATTTTATCAGAATCTTTTAATTCTTTTAAATAATCTAATTTATCTCTTAAAGATCTTCCATTTAATAAACTTGATATTTTTTCATTTTCATTTATTAATCCATTTCTATCTTCTTCTAAAGTATCTATTTTATCTCTAAAATACATTAATTTTCGGTTCAATGAAGTTCTATCAAGACTTGGAATATACATACACATATTTATTAAATTTTCACATCCTCTTTTATTATTATCGTATCTCTTACATCTATTATCATCTTTTTCCTTTTTACCAATGCAAATTTTATTTGATGTTGATGAATCTAATTCTTTTTCATATATTTTATTCATTTCTTTCTTTGTCATAAGACTAAGTGGTTTCCCCCAACGTTCGATTTGTTTTCTCTTAATATCACCCCTTATTTCCTTTAATAGTTTTCTTTCTTCATCTGTCTCTAAAGCATTTTCTTCATCTTGTTCTATCTCAGTATTAATTTCTTTTAATTTATTCAAAATTTCATTTTTCCATGAACCATCATCATTAAATAATTCTGAATCATTTATATTTTCTTTTTCAAAAAGGATCATTGCTTTTAAAATTTCATATTCTATATATTCCGAAAGATCTTCATCCTTTAATCTTCCACCAACACCTCTTACAATCCTATTAATATCTCTTATAAAATCATTCTTAACTAAATCAATATCCTCTATATATCTTGAAGATGCCCCTATAGGAGGAGTTGTTGGATAATATATATCAGAAACATTAAATCCTTCAACATTTTTCATTAGAAAAAAGAGAAGTATAAAAATAATTATCAATTGACTGAATGATAACATATATACTATATTATTTAAAAAAATTAATATGATTTCCTTCCAAGTTTGTAAATATAGTCTGTAAATATTAAAAAGAATATCCCCATAAGTCCAAATAATAAAACATCATTAAAATCATCATTAATATTTGAGAATGATTCAATCAATTGTGACTTATTCCTTTGCTCATTGATAATTGCGGAATGCTTTTCGTTTTTTAATCTTAGAAGTTCTTTATATTCTTCATTGGTAATATATACACCTGGTCCTTGAGTTACAGGGGTTGCTTCTTCTGTTGATGCTTGACCTTCATCCGGTTGTTGTGGGATTGCTTGTGGAGAAGATATAGGGGAAGGATTACCTTTGACCGTTGTTGCATTTGGTGCTGATGCAAATCCAGATGTAGGAGATGATAGTTCTTGCTGTGGAGGAGATTCAACTGTCGCTTTTTCTTGAGCAACTTCTTCTTTTGGTAATCTCTGACCATTCAGTGTGTATTGATCGAAAGGGAAATATTTCCCTTGATGTGTTTTATCTTCTTGTTGTATGTTTTGATAATTATCCCCGATAACAGTTCCAAAAGGCATAATACCTGATTTTTCTTGAAACTTATCATCAAAAACATTAATCATTTTCTGAATTTCTTCGTGTTCTTGTACTTTTTGTTCTTTCTTTTTTTTGTTCTTTTTATTTTTAATAGGTTCTGAACCATATGCTTCATCTAAAGATGCCCATCCACTACTTGCCATTGAATAGTAATATTAATATAATATATATTTTTTTTATAAAATATAAATTATATATATATATATAAATATAAATATAAATGATAGATAATATTATCCAAAATTTAAATGAAAATAAATTCTTTATAGGATGTATGATGATTGTTGTAACAATTGGTGGCCGTTTTATTATATCTGAATTGAATGAATCACAGAAAAAAATGATCAATAATCATTGGGTGCGTAAATTATTTATTTTTTGTGCGTTTTTCATGGCAACAAGAGACATTTACTGTGCAATAACACTTACAATCTTATTTGTATTGATCATTACAGAATTATTCCATACTGAGGATAAAGGACAATATATTGAAGAAGATACAAATCAAAAAATAGATAATTTAATTCTTGAATTAAATGAACTAAAAACTAATTTATAAATTTAAGGTAATACCACTATTACTTTTTCTATCTGTATCTCCACTAACTAATGAAATATTATCTAAATCAGGGATGTTATCTGATTGAAAATTCATTTGATTCATAATATCATCCATCCCTGCAGGACCACTCATTTCTTGTCTTGAATGTTGTTTTTTCTGTGGTCTTGGAACATTTTTTCTCATTGGTGGTGTTGCTTGTTTCCCCCCTCCCTCTTGACCAATAGAACCTACAGCCGCTTTTGCAAATTGTTTCATTAGATCTGGATTCTGTTTCATTATATCATCCATACCGGGTATCGATGACTTAAACATAGTATTTGTTAAATGGAACATGAAAGCACTTCCCCCCAACATCATGATTAATTTGAGTTCAGGTGCCATTTCAGTTTTACCTCCATATTTTTCAGCTAATTCTTCAAAAACTTCATCGTAATCATAGATATTCTCATTTACAGATTCAGACCATCCATCTAACTTAACATCAAAGGGGTCAAATTTATGATTTAAGAACTCAATGCCTGTGATGAGGGCCATCATTACCTTTCTTTGAAATTTAATTGAATTATCAACTTCCCTTTGTTTTTTTAACTTAAAATATTCATTCCTCATATCCTCCAATTGAGAATTCATATTGTAATTCATCGTTGTCCTTACCCCTTGACCCTCTAATTTCTTAAACTTATAGATTAGATCAATTTTTTCATTCTTAATATCTTGAGAATTCATTGTATGGATAGGGCGAAATTCACTACTTTCTGAACCCTTTATTGAGTTAATCATTGGATCATCAATCGATTGTTCAGGTACTGTTTGATTTGGTGTTTTAATTGTTTTTATTTCTGGTTCATCGGTAATGATTTTTTTGATTTCATTGCTTTCATTCTGTTGAAAAAAATCATAATCTTCATGTTTAGTAATATTCTTTTTTTCTGTTTCTTCTCCACTTGAATATCCACTTGAATATCCACTCGAGTATCCACCCGAAATATCACTTGCAACACTTAATTCTGCTTTATTTGATTTTGGATTTGCCAATAATTCAACACCTAACATAGCATTTGAATTATCTTCTTTAAGATTTATACCTGTATTCGTCTGAGTATTGTTCATATTAATTACTTTATTATCAGGATCAAGGTCAATTTTAAGTTCACTACCCATTTTATTATAGAAAAATTATATTATTATCATATATACGCACACCTTTTAAATATTTAAACAGATAAATAATCTTCTAAATTTTGAGGCATTTCATCCATTTTAGTTTCATAAAATTCTTCAATTTCTTTCATGTAATGCATGTCTCTATCTGTTACGAGGTTAATTGAAACCCCTTTTCTTCCATATCTTCCACTTCTTCCGATACGATGGATGTATGTTTCCTTAGATTTAGGAAGATCAAAATTAATTACAAGTGATAATTGTTGTACATCTATTCCTCTTGATAGTAAATCAGTTGATAATAAAATACGAGTATGTCCGCTTCTGAATTCTTCCATAACTTTTTTACGGTCAGAAGAGGTTAATTCTCCATGAATATAGGAAACTGGGAAATTATCTCTAATTAGACATTCATATACTTCCATTAATTTATTTTTTGAGTTAATATAAATAATACATTGTGATATATTAATTGTATCATAAAGATCTTTTAATACATCATATTTCCAATCATTAATCTTCATATTGATATAAAATTGTGTAATCCCTTCAAGTGTTAATGCTTCTTTTTTAACAAGCACTTTTTCAGGATGTGTCATAAATTTATCACTTAATTCAATAATTTCTTCAGGAATCGTCGCACTAAAAAGACATATTTGTGCATTTTTAGGGATTGTTTGAATAATATTATAGATAGTCATTTTAAAACCAAAAGAAAGGATTTCATCTGCTTCATCAAATACTAAAGTATGGATGTTATTTGTAAAAAGGCTTTGTTTTTGAATCATATCTAGAACTCTTCCAGGAGTTCCAATAATTATTTGGGGATTTTTATCCAATCCTCTACGACATTCTGTTACGTTTGTTCCTCCAACAACCTCCATAATTGAAACATCTAGATATTTACTTAATTCAACAGCAACCTCATATATTTGATGAACTAATTCATGTGTTGGACATAAAATAAGAATTTGAGTTTCTTTTACACTCTCATCTAATTTCTGCAAAGAACTTATTAAAAAAGCACCTGTTTTTCCAGTACCAGATTGTGCTTGAGCAATTATATCTTTCCTAGTCATAAAGATAGGGATTGCTTTATCCTGTATTTGAGATGGGGTCTCGAAACCATAAGAATAAATTCCACGTAAGAGATTATCCTTAAGGTTTAATGTATCAAATGATAGTTTTTTTTCCTCGTCCATTTATTCTATTCTTCGTTTTATATCTTTAATTATTTTTATTTTTTAAGGAATACATTCCTCATTAGAAACTTCTTCACCGTCCAGATTAAACTTTTTCTCAAAGAAACTATGCCTTCTACCTGAAATCCTTTCAGGTCTAACAACTGAAATTTCTTCACGATTACTATCTAATGTTGTAGCATATACAAATGATTGTCCCCATTCTGTATCCCAATATGTATGGAGCCAACTATTTTCAGATCTTTCTAACCCACATGAACGACTCTTTTGTTCACATATCATTGTCCCTACTTTTAATTCTGCATATGGTGTCCATGTCTCATCATTACTTTCACATGTTGACTGAGAAGAGTATTGTGAATTAGAACAAGTTCCATATGTATCCTTTGCTTCTTCGTCTATTTTAATAACTGAAAATCCATGGCATTCATCATTAATATTACATAGACGTTTACATTCACTCATAAATTCATTCATATATTGATAAGCTACGGCTTGATCACGTATATCACCATTTTCATCATGTGTAATTGATACGGTTTCTCCATTTGATTGACTAATATGTATTGTCGTATTTGGCCATTTTTCAATACAGTTACCTGGATAATAAGGATAGGAGATAGTACATTCTGGTATATATTCAGGTATTGTTTTTTGAATACATCCACTTACTGTAAATTGTCCACCATTTACAGGACATGATATAGTAGGTGATCCTTCTGAAAGAGGAGAACATGATATCCCTGAATTATTTAGTCCATATTTAATCTGATTAACTGTTAGTTTATTTTCCTGTTTATCAGCTAATACTTTAAGATATGCTTTAGGTATATTAAAATTGTATAATGAGGGATCATTTTCATATTGGATTGTATCGTCAAATAAACAATAATTTTCTGAACAACCTTCAATTGTATATGATGATTCGCTTCCTCCTAAACAACTTACACTTGGGCCACTACCAACTAAACGATAATTATCAGCACATTGAATATTTATTAACTCACTTGTGGTTGTTGAATGATCCATTTCACTTACTTTTTGTCCATCCACAACGTAGCCTTCGAGAGGATTCTTTTTTGATGCTCCAAGGATAAATTCTTGTATATCATTATTATCATTTGTATATGTAGTTTGTCTTATTTCATTTAATTCGTCGTAATCATCAATAATAGAATCACTAAGAGTACATATATTAGGAATACAATATGGTGTTTCATTTTCAATATCAATTAGATTTTTAAAAATAGAATATCCATTTATATCAACCAGTTGTTCTTTTCCGTCAGGGGAAGAAGGACATTGAATCAAGACATCTTGATTCCGTCTAAAATTAGATTGACATATGTTTTCACTAAATAAAGAAGTAGAAAATGCTTGACCATTATTGAAGTTTTCTACTGGTAATTGATAAATTTCATTTATATTATCCCATTTTTGCTTTTCTTCTTCACCTAAATCATCATATGCTTTTTTACCGGGACTATCTGAAGGAGCAGATCCATTGGGAATAATACATTCATTTTCTACACAACCTCTAAAATTGGTAAATTCTGGAACAGGATCATTCGATAGATAGTTATCAATATCTTGAAGACAATCAGCACTAACAGAACCATGGTAATTTGTTTCATCACATTGAACGGATCCACCAAATTTTCGAATATCATCAACTGATTTTCGAATATAGGATTCCTCAGTTACAAATGATGGTAGTTCTTCAGGGAAAATATTAGATGTATATTCATTATTCATCATTTCAATTGAATCAATTTCGCCATTAATAGCTCTTGTACCAACATATTTCACTCTATCGGGTACTATTGTTGGATAACTACATAATCTAGGTTGACACTGTGATAATTGGTATTTAGGGGGAGGTATTTCTGTTAATCCGATTATATTCTTTGTATAATTGCAGGATGCTTTTGCTTCACCAATTGAGGAAATATCTGGCTGATTAGAATTACATTGGATATCACTTAGATTTGCTCCTCCTAAATTAAAATTATCCCCTTTAGAATATCTCATTAAATTTTTTTCTAAAATTTCCCTTTCTCCAGATGGAATTATTGAACATATACCCGAATCTACGGTTAAAGAATTATCCCCCATATTAACTGGTGAAGGAATATTTAATAAACTTCTTGAAGAAGTATAATCTGTATTCGGGCATATACTAAATAGTCCTGTTTCTGTTTTACTAATAATTTCATTATTATCACGATAGTATCCTTTTTCTCTAATATGAATTGTATCGACTATTTCATCACCTTCACATTGTGTTGCTGTACATTTATTTTGTATCTCGAAGTAATCAGAATTATTTGGACATTGAATTATTATTTCTTGATTTGGTATTTCTTTTGAAAAATTATAATCACATGTAATATTCCTTATTTGATCAACATTAAATAATTCATTGATATTATCTCGATCAAACCCTCCTACGGATATATGTGAATTTTTTTCATTTTGAACTAAAATCCGAGTTCCACCCTCTGCATCATCAGGATGTAACTTACATCTATTTTGAATACATCCGGATAATTCAACTCGACATTCGCTATTTTCACTATCATTACAATTAGTACCTGTACATGTTATTTTTGGTTGTTCTGATTGATTTATTCTATCCCAACAACGTTTAATCTGAAAAGGTCCACCACGACCAACTTCTTCAAAATTAATCGATGAATTCAAACTTTCTCCTATTTGACCATACAAGATAAGTGAAGTATCTACATTTGTTAACATTGTATCAATTTCATCATTTGTATATATTCCTTCAAAAGTACATTCTTTTGAAAAATTATCCGTTGTTACATCTGGATTTCCTGTATCACATTGAAGTGTTGATTGATTATCATTATTAATTGAAGCATATGTTCTTGCTGTTTTCCGAATACCTGGTTCATTGATACCTTCGGATAAATAACCTAAAACTTCTCTATTATCACTATCCCTTAAATGATGTGGTTTCTTATATTTTTCTTGATCATTATTATCATATACTGACATAAGACAATAGTTTTCTTGACATCCCTTTACAGAAAAATACATCTTATCCGGAATGCCTTCATTCTCAGATAAATAACTCTTAATAGCGGCTTTATCTACAATTGGATCACCATCCTGGTTGAATGGATTTGTAAAAGCAGGGATATTTTTATCTTCACTTTGATTTCTATTCTTATAATCATAGAAATTATAGCATCTTATTTGATCTGCTGAAAGGGTATCTTCATTACCCACATTTGTGAAGTTAATACCGCATTTTATTTTATTTTCTAAATCACTACGATTTAAAGAATCAGGTTGTTCACTTAAATCTACTGTAAGTGTATATTTATCATAATGACTATTAAATGAAACATTTTCTGTATCTTCAAAATTGCTTGGTTTTCTTTCATTTTCACCATCATATACATAACCATTTAAACGGTTTCCTTCTGAAAGATGATCTGGCCTTCGACCTGGATTTAAACATTTATTTTCATAACAACCTTCAAATATGAAGTCACTTTGATTATTTTCACACGATATTTTAGGGCCAAATTGATAATTATTTGGATCACCCTGTTCTTCATCAATTGATAATATTTTTTTTTCTCGACTTGATATAGGATTCAAGGTAGGGTCAATATAATAATTATTGGGTGCCTTGCATTTAAAACATGGTCCTTTAGAATCATCATCATCTTCACATTCATTATTACGATTTGAATCATTCATTTCTAAGAAATTATCACTTGATATGAAGTTTGTATCTGAATTATTTTGATATGAATATGTTTCATTGAATGAAGGAGTTGTACATGTATTTTGAATACAACCAGATAATTCAACTGTACCATTGATTGGATTATTTTCATTATTATTACATTTCATTATAATACCACTTTCTGACTCTGAATAACCAGGTTTACATTCTATTTTTTTATCACGATTTAATGGATGTATAATATGATTTATATTAAATACATCACCTGGATATTTTATTTCTGTATCAGATTTGAATTGATATTTCTCTTCAAATTCGTCCGGAACGATACATTCAGATGGAACACATCCATAAAAATATAAATTCCCATCATTACAATTTATATTTAAGTTTCTATTTTGTTGTATTCTTTTAAAACCTTCGTTACAGGATAGTTCCCCCATTGCGAGTATTTCAGCAACAGAAGAAGCAGTATTAATATCTGCACCATCTATTTTATAAGCATTGCACGTACTTCTTCCATGATTATTTTCATTATAATGACCTACACCACATTCTTGATCTTCTACATTACATAACTCTTCTGAAGGGGAACCAATAACTTCCATATTGATTGCTAAACGAGATAAGTCTGCCTCTAAATCAGAAGCAGCTTTTTCTTCTCCTTCAGCCGTATTATAGAAGGCCCTTAATTCTGATTGTGCCGTATTTGCAGTTGATTGAAGAGTATCAAAGATACCCATACGACTTCCCTCAGCATTCCACTTCCTTGGTACTTCTGGTTTAACCCCCATACATAATTCATCAATACTATTTGTATTTTCGTAGATAGGTTTCCACCATCCTTTTGGTTTTAATTCAGTTTCGTCTTCTGAAATACAATTTGGAAATAATAAGTCATCATCCATTATAAAACATCCATGTGTATGTCTTGTTCCTTCACCACCTTTAAGTTCTGGTTGCCCAGTTGTTGCTATTGATCCTCCACAATCATTTATATCAGAAATTGGATAATCGTTAACGTTTATAGCAGTATACCAATTACCTTCAGAAGAACTACAATTTATTTTACTACTTGCTAGATCTGTTATATTTTTATAAGGTATATTATCGAGAGTTTTTAAGCAAAATTCAGTACCTCCATCTAATTCATATCGTACTAATGGTAATATCTCTCCTTCGGTATAAGTAATCGCCGCATCATCGCGATAAATATATATATAATCTCCATATTTAAATACATCACCTTTTTCAATCATGAGTTCATTATCTATTATACTATCAGGTGGACGAATATCTAGATTTTCTAATTTTAATCTTTTATTTGAATTATTTAACCAAGACATTTGATTACCAGTTTCTCCTGTACAACTTTGTCTATTCCATGAGGAACCGACTGCTCGTGACCATGTTACATTTTGATCCTCATTACATGGTCCCTGACATTGTTGATTAGGTGGATCTAACTCTTGACATTCACCGATTGCCTCTAATTCTTGAACATTAATAGGTGTTTCATCAGGTACTGCAGTATCAGCACCTTCAACTATAAAAGGTTCATTTATTTTATAGAAATATCCACTGTTATTAAGACAAATAAAAACAGCAAATATAACTAAAATAAGTAAAACAAATTTAAAATGTTCCATAGTATAATACTATAGATTATAAAATTATTTATGATAGCCCTTCAATAATTCTAGATGAATTAAAAATAAATAATGATAATAACAGTAATAGAATAATTTTTATCGGATTTACTTGCATTTATATTTATATTATTTATTTAAATTTTCTTTATTAAAAATTGTTTGAAAAGCATTTTTATTAGCTTCATGATTGACTTCTTCTTTTTCTTCTTCAACCTCGATAAGTTTTTCTTCTTCTTTTTTTGGGAAAATAATACCTTGAATCATTTTAAGTGGTATATTAATATCTCCACCTTTTCCTCGTCCAAGAAATGTTCTATCTTTAAAAATTAAAAATGCGGGGATTACTTTAATCTCACATTTTTGAATAATTTCTTTATTCTCTTTATTATCAAGATCAATCTTAAAAAATTTGATTAAGTTTGGATCATATTTCTGTGAAAGTTCCATTATTTTAGGTGAGATTTGATTGCAGGGATTACACCATGTGGCTCCAAAATAAAAAAAGACGTATTCTTTGTTATCTAAAGCATGAAAACAATCATTACCTGAAATTTCTTGCATTATTTATATTACAGTTTATAAAATAATTAAATATTTACCTCATCAAAATCTGATTCATCGGAAATAGAATCATTTTCATAATAATCCTCAATCATTTGAATCCTTAATTCTTCTTTGTTAATTTCATCGCGAATTTCTGACATACCAAAACCAGTTGTAATATCTTTCATAGATGAACGGTTTGTATAACCATATACAGGTCTAGGTTCATTAAAATCTTCTTTATTAACTACATCACCCCAATAACCATGTCCAATTAACGATTTGAATTGATTCGCGCAAAGATAAGAACAACCATAAATAGTTGATTCTTTCTCTATAATTATCCACGGCTTTCCATCAATTAACTTTTGACAACAAAGGCACTTTACCTCATTTGTTTGAGTTTCATCTGTTTGAACATCATTTGTATCCATTTTACTTTTTACTACTTATATTAATAACTCCTTATTATTTACTTCAAATTTGAGTTTAAGTATTTAAGAATTCAAAACGTATTTATATAAATGCATGTGAACCGTAATGATATTGAAAAGTATATCAATAATAATAATCATTTAAATAGAATCAAAACATATAATGAACTAATCGAACTATATTCTGTAACGTCTCAACCTGAAAAATATGTACTTGAAAATATTATCAATACTTATATTGATCGATTGGAAAAAGCAAAAACATTGTATAATGAAAGAAGGGTTAAATTAGATAGATTGAAACGTTTGGAATTACCAGAACAAAGGAGTGCTGAATGGTATGAAATGAGAAAAGAAAAACTAACAGCAAGTGCTTTAGCTGATGCTTTGGATAAAGGACACTTTCAAAGTAGAGATGAACTTATACTTTCAAAAATTGAAGAAAAACCGTTTGAACCTAACCCAATTACTGAATGGGGTGTTAAATATGAAGACATTGCGATAGTATTTTATGAAGAATTATACAATGTGAAAGTACTCGATTTTGGTTTAATTCCACATCCTGAGTTTGATGCTTTTGGAGCATCTCCTGATGGTATTTGTGATGATACAGGTAATGATAAATATTTGGGAAGGATGGTCGAAATTAAGTGTCCACCCAAAAGGAAATTTACAAAAACAGTTCCACCACATTACCTTATGCAGGTTCAAGGACAATTAGAAGTTTGTGACCTAGATGAATGTGATTTCTTTCAAGTCAAAATTGAAGAATATGAAGATTATGAAGATTATTGTAAGGATATTTTCGAAATTGATGGTGTCCTTCAAGATGGAAGAACACACTTAAATTATCCAAAAGGTGTTATTATTACATGTAAAGAGGGTGAAAAATTATCATATACCTATTCAAAGATAAATCAAAGTAATCAAACCTTGGAAGAATGGGTTGAGGGACATAAGGAAACAATGGAAAATATACATGAAATCAAATGGTGGAAAATCACACGATATGAATGTACATTTGTTCAAAGAGATAAAGAATGGTGGTATGATATTATGGATCAAATCTTGTTATTTTATAAAGACTTGCTCCTTTATAAAAGCGATGAAAGTGAATTAAAAAAATTAAAGGAAAGAGTTGCTCTAAAAAAGAAAAGAAAAAAAAAGTTTGAAATAAAATTGATGGATCAATTCCAATTAATATCAGATGATGAAGATTAATAGTCATCCACTACATTTAACTTCGGTTTCCTATTTTTTTTGTTTTTATTTGTATCTTTTACAATAACCTTTTCTTTTACAATGACTTCAGGTTGAATATTCATGATTGTTTTTATTTCTTTTTTTTGGGTTTCTGACAATTCATTAAATTGAGTTGCAATTGATTTTAGAAAGTGAAAATAATGGTCTGTTTCTTCAAATTGTTTTAGTATGTGGATACCTAATCCTTGATAGTAATCATTCCCCCTTGCTTTTTCAACAACTTCTACAAAAGGTGTCTCTTGACCATCCATCATATCCATAAAAATATCCATATCAGATGCCATTTATTATATTGAGTAAATTAATATGGATTTAATTGTTATTCTATTATTATTAATAGTTCTAATCTTAAATAATAATAAGTATGAAGGATTTGAAGGATGTGAATATCGTGAACAAAGAAAAGGGACGATGTGTAAAGAAAAATGGGGAGTACCAAATTGCAATCCTTGGAAACCGATCGATAAATTAAAGGATATTTTATCAAGTAAGAAAGTTAAGAATGTACAAAGTTATTATTCAAACCCTTATTCTTATGAATTAGGATATGGATCAGATGAAACAGATCCAAAAGGTGTGAATTCAACCTTTTTTTCGTAAATATAATCTAAGATCTAATAAATGGATTTAAAATTTATGAATGATTATATTCATGTGAAATTATTATTAATAACAATTAGTCTTACAATTGCTTATTTATTTATTCATTCAAAGAATAATTTTATTCTAAAAAAAAAAATGATGAATAATATAAACAATGAAAATTGAAGAAATATTAAAAATAGTTGTAACAATTTTTATTGGTTTAATTCTGGGTATGAAACTTTCAAAAGAATGTTTAACAAATCCTAATATTATTAATGTATGATTACGTTTATTTATAAAAAAATAATTATGCTTCAATCATAAATGGGAACAAATATTGATGAATTAATTGAAGATTTAAATAGTAACAATTTGAGTAATGAGGAAAATTCAATGATTAATTCTATTATTAATGATTTGAATCATGAAACAAATAGTGGTAATAGAGGTCATCAACAGCAACAGATGCAGCAACAACAACAACAACATCAACAACAACAACAACATCAACAGCAACAACCTGGTAATGGTGGTATCCCCCCTCAATTAACTCCTGAAGAAAAACAAATGTTATTAAGACAACAACAACAACAACAACAACTAATGTTTGAGCAAAAAATGCAACAACAGAAGATGCAACAGATGCAACAGATGCAGCAACAACAACAACAACAACAACAACAACATCCTCCACCTTCTGTAATAAAAAAACCAAAATCTGAAAATTTTGAAGATTTAACAATTAAAAGTGTTTTAAATAAAACAAAAAATTCATTGGTTGTATTCTTTTTATTGATATTTTTCAACCTTAATCCTATTGATGATATTATTCGGTTTAAATCCTTTTCTTTCTTCTACGATGTTCAAACTGATAAATCAACATTCGCTTTTGTATTTTTTAAAGCAATCTTTGTATCAACACTCTACTATTTAATCACTTACCTAATCAAATAATTCCTTATTCATTTCTAATTTTTTAGTACACTTATTAATAGTTACTTCTGATGTACTACAAATCCTTGAAATATCTTTCTTAACAATATCCATATCATTTTTTTTAATATAGTAAAAGATACATCCAGCAGCAATTGATTGGGGAGTATTTTCAGAAATAATATTATTTTGAATTGAAATTAAGCATAGCTTGACGATTTCCTGAATCTTATTTTCATCTATACTTAATCGATTACAAAATCGATCAATAAAGTCTTGTGGTTGAATTGTTGTTGAATGAATTAATCGTTTTTTATTATTTTTATTCATAAAGATAATTTCTTGACACTTTTTAACACCCTTGGTCATAACAGTTGAATTTATATTAAACATTTCGGCAATCTCTTTTGAACTACGAGCAACATTACATTGTTTACATGCAAAATAAACACATGCTGCTATAATTCCCTTTCTATTTGAACCCCTCGAAATCTTAGTCTCCGATATAATTGTATACAATGATTTTGATTCATTAATAATAATACTAGGAATATTATTCTTCTTACAAATTCCTTGTATTTCTAAGAAGACTTTGTATAAACTTCTTTCTTTATAAGGCATCCCCATATATTGTTGATACTTACGAATTTGATTCATTGTTTTTGAATTTGAATTATATGAAACAGTCGAGCCAACCGAAGATTCGGGTAATAATGTATTTATTGGCATACCACAACGTGTTGGATCTGAACTCTTACTATCACCGGCACCATAATACCTCCATTCAGGATTATCACTTATGTTACTAATAACATTCGAACAAACTTTACATTTAATTATCCCTTGATCTGGAATAAAATTATCTTCAATATCACAACACTTTTTTTCTTTTTCTTTTTTTGTATCGTCCTTCAAAGAATCCATGTAATCAAAATGTTTGTCAAGTCCATCCATTTTCGTATAAAGTTTAAAAATTATTTTTAAATAGTTATCAAATTTAAATGTTAACAGAAATACTTTCGGGATTATGGATAGGAAGTATCCATGATGCATACAATGAAGATTATTATAAAGATAATTTAATTGATATTGTAATAAATTGTACTGTTGATCAAGGTTTTCTAGATATACCGAATTTAAAAAAAATAAGAATTCCAATTACAAGTGAATTAAGTCCAAATCGCGATATGTTTTTATTTCGAAACAATATTGATTCAATTTTAAAATTTATCCATACAAATATTGAAGAAAAAAATATATTTATTTTTTGTTATGACGGAATTAATATATCAGCTTTAATAGTTGCACTATATATTATAAAATTTGGAATGGTATCAAAAGATACAATTCGAGATATTTTGCGTTCAAAAAATGAATCTATTTGTTTGGATTTTGATCTTTCAATGTTCTAAAAAAAAAATATTGAATATAATATAAATATGCCTAGAAAATCCCGTTCACGTTCACGTTCAGCCAGTAGAGGAAGAAAAGCAGCAAGAAGATCAGCTAGAAGATCAGCAAAGAAGAGGTCTAAATCTAGAAGTAAGTCCCGTTCAAGGTCTAGATCCAGGTCTAGATCCAGGTCTAGATCCAGATCTAAATCGCGTAGAAGAAGATAATTAATTCAACCATACATGTATCTTGTCCCTTTCATTAATAGGCCTTTCAGGGCGAGGTCCATCTATCGTCCCTAACCACCAATTTATACCACCTTTTTTAAAATGTGTTTTACAAAAACCATTACAAGATGCTTTTTGTGAACATTGACCTCCATATCCTTCATTCCATACACGGGCCTTACATAAATTATCTCTATCTTTATATAATACACGGTCTCTAATCATATGTGTTTTTGATGTATTTTTTACTTTTTCTTCAAAGTCAACTTTTTGAATTAATATATTTAATTCTTTGAGTAATAGAGGATAATTTTCTTTATCAACTGTTATTTCTTGAAGAATATCATCCCTGAGATGATTCTTTATAAATTGAAGGTAGTAGTTGTTCATTAATAAGGGATTCGATGTGGTTTTCTATAATAATATCAATTAATATATTTTCAATTTTTACAATAAAATTATTATAATCTTTTTCTAATATTTTTAAGTTAGGAAATTTTTTTTGAATCAATAGTAATATTTCATCATCAAGGGTTGGTTGAATATATAGATTTTTCCTTTTCTTAGTATGGAATGGATTTGCAAGCAAATGGAATGTATCGTCTTCTATAGACATTATAACTACATATATATTAAATAGTAAATATTTGAACTTTTAATTTATGATTAATTTCTTTTAAATTATTTAATGTAATATATATTGTTTCATTTATAGGATAATATTGATTGTGTTTTTTAACCTTAATATGATATTTATCAATAAATGAATGATAATTTTTAAACTTATGGAAATAAGTATCTATTTTTTGAACTAGAGATAATTGAGGTGACTTTTCTATATTCATAAATATAAAATTATCATTTTCTACATAACTAAAATCTGTAATTTTTAAAGAAATACCTATCACAAGTATTGATGCTATATTATATAGTATTTTAGTACATTTCTTTCCTACTTTTAATTTAATTTGACTTTCATCAAATGAAGATTCTTTGAGTATAAGATCCATATAATTTTGATTATAAAAATATTAAGAACTAAACATGATTAGTATCTTATGAATAAATTAAAATCTATCTCTTTTTTAGATACAATTAACTATAAAATTGGATACCAATTGTATTTATTTATACGAAATAACAAAAATCATAGTCATTTAATTATTTACGGTGGAAAAAAATCGGGTAAATCTCATTTAGTTCAATCACTTTTCCGTGAATTATATGATGGAGAACCTATATTAAATAATAATGAACACTTTAGAGTTTTGATCCATAAAAATTATTATCTTTTTGATTGTAATGCAATCTATAATAAACAACAATTTATTGAGTATCTAAAAAATATTGTTAAGACCTTTGACTACTATAGTAATCAATCAAAGTATATTATTTTACTCCATTTCGAAAAATCAAATGAAGTAATCCAAAATTCCTTAAGAGTTATTGTTGAGAAAGGGTCGAATACAAGTAAAATAATCTTTGTGACTAACAAAATTAATAAAATAATCCCTCCACTACGAAGCCGGTGTGTCGATATCCGTATCCCTGTCCCCTGTATATTTAATAAATATCTTTATCTAAAAGATATATTAGAAACAGAATTAATCCCTTTTAATAAATATTTACTTATGCAGTTGTGTAAAAAATATGAATTAGAAACTATCATTCATAAATATATCTATATTGAAGATAACTTAGATCTAAATAATGAATACAGTCGAAAAGTTCAAAATATAATTTATGAACCAGACCTTAACGTTAATAAAATTAATTTTATAAGAAAATTATCTTCGGATTGTAAAGAGGTAAATATTTCTTTAATTGATATATTTAAACAACTAATTGATTCATTTAGAGGTACGGAAAAAGAACAAAAAATTATCCACGAAATATCTAAATATGATAGTTATTTACAACATTCCTATCGTGATTTGATTCACTATGAATCATTAATTATATCTGTAAATTCTATTATAAATGATATATAAAAAGAATTCAAGAGAATAAAATAACAATGGATTATTATAAAATCCTTGAATTAGATGTAGGTTGTACAAAAGAAGAAATAAAAAGGAATTTCCGTTCTCTCTGTTTAAAATATCATCCTGATAAAAATAATGGTGAAGATGAAAAATTTAAAGAAATAAAAAATGCTTATGATGTTTTAATTGATGATGAAAAAAGGAAAAAATACAATATAGAACGGCTGTTTAAAAATATCGAATTTACAGAAGAAGATCACCAATTACTCAATAAATATTACAATCAATTAATTCATTCCAATGAATTTAAATTATTCCAACTCTTATATCGGTCAATACCTTCATCTATCAAAACTGAAATTTGGAGGAAATTTAAAAGAAGAAATTGTAGAGAAATTGTGAAGGCTCAAAAAAGTATCGATATTACAGAATTAAATGAAGATATGAGTATTCATTTAATTGTGAAAGACAAAAATAGTTTAAAAATCATCTATATCTTTGCAAAAACAGGTACTTATTATCTTTACCTACGGGAATTTAATGATTTAATTATCAATAATTTAAATTGTCGATTATTAATTTATTTTTTATAATAAATATTATTCCTATTAGTATATGTTTACAGAAGAATCGATACTTTTAAGAGAATACTTTTTTCCAAAGATAGATGTTAAAGAAACAAAAGAGTTAAAAGATCTCTATCAACATTTCACAGAGGTAAAAGTATTGCCTGCCCATATTACTTACAGAAGATTAAATAAAGTAAAACAACAAGTAAAAATAAACTCGTCATTACCTTTTTCAAAAGAAAATAATTTCCAAAAAACATTGGTAAAGTTTCAATTTAATCATATTAAAGTCGACCTCCATGTTTATTCTGAAGAAATTAATCCCCAATTTATCGATGAAATTATTCACTTAGTCAGATTTGTAGGTAGTCTATCTAAATCAAAATTAAGTCATTTAACGCTTAACTATTACTTATTTGACAATCAAAAAAAAATAAATGGTAGTATATTTGGAAGAAATGAAATTAATTCTGGATTTTGTCAACATGGACAGAATACAACTATTACAATTTATCGGAAAGAAGAAGTTTTCAAAGTAACTATTCATGAATTAATCCATGCGTTTGAATATGAAAGAGTAGAAGATACTTCGGAAATTATTAAACATTATCAAAAAAAATACAATATTACATCGAATGAAATTAATACATATGAAGCATATACAGAAATATGGGCAAATTTAATCAATTGTTTCTTTATCTCCCAAAAGGTAAGAAGGTCCAAATACAATCTATTCCTTACACTAATTGCTTTTGAAAGGGCATTTTGCAACTTCCAAAGTCAAAAAGTAATGGTATTAACCGGATTATCAGATAAAACCATTGATATTAATCAAGAAACAAATGTATTGTCGTACTTTATTATTCGTTGTGAAATTTATGAAAAATTAACACAATTTTTGAAATTTTGTCGTATATCCAATAAGAATTATATTGAATTGAATAAAAAAAAATGGATTTCGTTTTTAAAAAAGAATCCGATATTACAAAAAAAGAAAAAAATATTTAATAAAGTAGATAAGGATAGTTTCCTGTGGAGTACAATGAGAATGACATTAAATGAAATTTATATTTAAGCACTTACAAACTTTCCATCCTTGTTAGGGTAGTGGATCTTCATGTACTTCTGGAGGTTGAAGAAGGTGAGTTCATCGCCCTTCTTAAGGCGGAGAAGCTTTCTTAGAGTTGCATCAGCGTGGATGGTTCTCTTGTCTTCTTCCTTCTGGAGTTTCTTTTCCTGACAGTACTTGGTAATACGCTTGGTGACTTCAGTGCGCGCAATGAGTTCATCTTTTCCAAGACTAAGGAAAGTACGGAGTTCACTCGATACAGGGCCCGGCTTGGCAAAACCACTCGGGGGCTTGTTCGGGTCAACAACACGTTTGGCACGACCCTTCATCTTCTTGTTCATAACCTTGCGGTCACGGGCAACACGCTTTTCCAAAGCAGTTACCTTGGAGGAAAGGCTCTTAATTAGAGTGAGGGCACTTTTCAATGCATCCTGAACTTCAGTGAATTCAGCATCATAGTTTTCTTCAGCTTCTTCAACAACTGGCTTTTCAACGACCGGAGTTTCGACAACCGGTTCGGACTTGACTTCCTTCTTCTGAGGAGTTACTTTCTTGGCTTTGGTGGAGGTTTTCTTTACTGGCATTTTTCTATTTGTTTATTTTTTTTTTTATTTCTTTTACCGCACTTACTATGATATACACTGGTAATATTTGTTTAAATAATTTAATACTTAATTATTTTTAGACTTTGTCCTTTTCCTACTTTTACTGTTACTCTTTGTTCTTTTCTTTTTTTTACTTCTTTGTTTACTTCTTTTCTTCCTTTTCCGTTTCCCTCCCCCATCAGGGTTCCAATAACTACCAGTATCATCAACTTCAGGTGTAAGTAATTTGAATGGTTTAGGAAATTCTTTTCCTTCATCCGTCCTTATCATTGCCCCTTTCTCTCTAACTTCCACAACTGTACCAAACCTTTTTTCACCACGATAATCCCATGAAACCCTCATACCTTCACTAAATTCTGGTCTTTGTAATGATAAACTTGCATCAATTCTTTCAGGAAATTTAGGAACCATCATTTCTTTCATTCGACTTATTTTTCCTTCTTCATCCTTCTTTTCTTTAAAATATCGATTCACTCTGCGTTCAGAAAAAGGAATATCACCTTTTTCCAAATAACTATCACGGATTTTATTGGAGACATTGATATCATCATCACCCAAATAAGATTCATCATCTTCACCCGGATACAACATTTTTGCTGCTTCCAATCTTTGTTGTGCATCGAATAATTCTTTCTTATCGGATAATCTTCCAACACTTTGTCTTCTTAAAGCCTGGGCAGCTTTCTTACTGCTACCTCGCCCTGGCCCGCCGATTGTTTCAAATAATTTAGGTTCAGGAATATCATATACATAGGAGTCAGGGTCTTTCATCCCTTTTGCCAAAGAAAGATTTTGTTGGGCTTTTTGGAGTTTAATGGTATCCATCCATAATTTCCTGATTGATTCAACATTGTAAGGATTATTCGCTTGGGGTAAAACATCAGGTTCACATAAGTGAAACAATGTTTTAGGTTCCTGAAGAGGGGTTCTTCTTGAACCGTACTGGGTGATTTTTGTTAATGAATGAATTGGTTCATACTGAATTAAATGATCAGGTATTCCTACTTCAGCTTGTTCTGTTGAAAATTGTGAAACATGCCATCCATTGGGTCCCACAATTAAATCAAAATCTTGAATATCTCCATAGCGGTGATTCTGTAATCCATGTTCAAATAGTAAAAGAAGTATATCAAGATTGTATTTTGAATGTATTCCTAAACCCGTTTGATGAAAGCGTGGATAACCAACGTTTACATCAATATTGACTTTATTTGCTGATAAAATAATATTTATGATTGAATTAATAGATGATTGATGGTTCAATAATCGAATATCATAAATATTTTCCAAAAGTAATTTGGTGATTTCTAATCCATGTTGCGTCATACTTTGTAAAGTCTTCATTGATGCAGATATTATCTTTTTATGATCATGAAGTTCATGTGCCCAAGTAAGCTCTGTCTTATTATCATATCCAATTGAACGATAATCAATCAATGAATGAACAGTAAATAAAGGATTCGCAAAGTACATGAGATCACGAGATGCTTCATCTTGATAGACACGACTATCAATGTCCTGAATATCTTTGAATCGTAAGAGGCCATGGGAACCTGGTCGAATCCTTCGAATAACACGTTGTAAAGTATCTTTATTCCTTTCTACAAAAGAAGCGATTTCGTCTCCAAATGGATACGAATCATCTTTAAAATTCTCGCGAAGTTCTTCTTTTGCTCGAAGGTTTAATAATTCACCCTTTTTCATACTCCCTTTCCCCACGACATTTGTTTGACTACGTAAATCTTTGACAGTTACTTTTCTTTTTTTCATTTCATATATTATATCCTCCATTCTATCTTGTTGCCATTCCCTGACACCGTATTGAAGGATCATATAGTTCAACGTAACTAAAGTTTCCCAACCTTCTGGTAATTTATTAACGGCGTTGCGATATTTTTCAGATTTTTGATATGCATCTGAAAGATATTCCATATTATATATATTAAATATTTTAAACATACATTAACCAACTGTGACAGTTAAAACATTCGTGACTAATACCGTGACCCCCTAATCCAATAATAAAGTACATGTACCCTAATTTTTTATCTTCGGGATTGACGGCATTTTGAAATTTACATACTTCATTCAAAATTAAATCTTGGATATCTTCTTTATTGGTATAATTAAATACATCACTTACACGAGTAGTAAATACTAAACCATTTGGTGGACATATCCTTGATTTTTCTTGATTCGATAATTGCAATCGGTAATTCCAAATATCTTCTAAATTACGATATAATTTCTTTAATCTTATAATACTTAGATTTAAGAACCAT
>PASS01000067.1 GCA_002712165.1 Fidelibacterota bacterium | reverse complement strand
GATATCAGGGCATGGTACGATTGCGACTGCTGTTCAGGCAATCAAATACGGAGCATATGACTTTGTTGAGAAACCCTTTGAGTCAGACAGACTGCTTCTTGTACTTGAGCGTGCTATCGAATCAGCTAAACTAAAGCGTGAGAATTTAGAGCTTAAAACTCGCGCTGGAAAGCCTGAATCTCTTATAGGCTCTTCTGCATCCATAAATTCAATTCGTCGTACGGTGGCACGAGTTGGTCCAACGGGCTCTCGTGTTCTTATCTCTGGACCTGCGGGAGCGGGTAAAGAAGTGGTGGCGCGTCAAATTCATCTAAATTCGCCGCGAGCTGATGCCCCATTTATATTAGCTAATTGTGCTTCACTTCACCCGGACAGACTCACGGAAATACTTTTTGGTACAAATAGTGTTGATGCAGCTAAGCAAACTATGGGCGTAGCTGGTAACATTCAAGGTAAGCCAGAACACACTCCAGGATTACTAGAACTTGCTGATGGGGGTACTCTGCTGCTTGATGAAATTGCTGATATGCCACAAGCTACACAAAGCAGTATTATTCGTATTCTTCAAGATCAAATACTAGAGCGTAATAATAGCCATGGACCCGTTGGGATAGACGTACGTGTACTTGCAACTACAAATCGAGACCTGAGAGCTGAGATTGAAAAAGGAAACTTTCGAGAAGAATTATTCTACAGGCTAAATGTAGTACCTATCGAAGTTCCAGTGTTAGCAGATCGACGAGAAGATATACCAGCCCTGGCTCAACATCTATTGGAACGAGCGGCGTCATCAGCCGGAATGCCCCGCAGGACACTGGGCGAAGATGCAATTGCTGCACTACAAGGCTACTCTTGGCCTGGCAATGTGCGCCAACTAAGAAATGTCATGGATTGGGTTTTAATTATGGCTCCTGGTAGCGTTTTAGACCCAATACGTGCAGATATGTTGCCTTCCGATATTAACACGCAGACTCCACAGATGCTGAAACTGGAAAGATCTGACGAGATTATTACTTTACCTCTTCGCGAAGCGCGAGAGATGTTCGAGCGGGAATATCTAATGGCGCAGGTTATTCGGTACGGAGGCAATATTTCGCGAACGGCAGACTTTGTAGGTATGGAAAGATCTGCCCTTCATAGAAAATTGAAATCATTAGGTGTTACTACTGAAGTACGCCAGAGTCGCGATAATATGCAAAATGATGATTGGGCTGCTGATAAAATAAAGAACAAGAGTGTCGGGCAGAATCCTATCCTTCCATTTAAGCGTCCAACTTCAAGAAATTAATAGCACAAGCGCCGGTATGTCTCACATTGCATATATAAACGGCCTCTACGAGCCTAATAAGAATGCCCTGATAAATATTGAAGATCGGGGCCTTCAATTTTCTGATGGGGTTTATGAAGTTATCTATGTCTGGAATGAGACACCAGTGGATTATGGAGCTCATATTGAACGTTTAAGCCGGTCGCTCAATGAACTTAATATTCCAGCGCCTATGAGCTGGAGATCTTTGACAGTAATTATCAAAGAGGTCATTCGACGTAATTATTTAAGGCAAGGAATTATATATATTCAAATTAGTAGAGGCGTTGCTTCAAGGACTCATGGATATTCGCGAGAGATGGAGCCTAGTTTAGTTGTTACAGCTAAATTTACTGCTCCTCCTTCTGAAGAAATAGTCAAGAAGGGAGTAAAAGTATTGAGCACACCGGATATTCGTTGGGCTCGCCGTGATATAAAAAGCATCTCGTTGCTACCAAATATAATCGCAAAACAATCTGCACTTGATGTAAAAGCATTTGAATCTGTGTTTTACAAATCTGATGGTAGCGTCACAGAAGCCAGTGCTTCTAATGTATGGATTGTCGATAAAGATAAAACACTTATCACTCATCCTACTTCTAGGGATATTCTAGGTGGTGTCACCAGGGCAACGATTCTTAAATTAGCAAGAGATGCCGGATATAGAATTTCAGAGCATTCTTTTACTTTACAAAATATGCATGTAGCAGATGAAGTGTTTCTAACCGGAACGACAACATTTGTGATGCCTGTAGTGCAGGTTGATAAGCATACGATAGCGAATGGGTATCCCGGCGAATGTGCTTTGGAATTAAGAGATAGGTACATACAGTACATCAAGGATGTTGACCCAGTCATGGCCTGGAATGTCTAAGCTCGCTATTCCGCGCCCACATGCTATTTTATTTGATTGGGACAATACATTAGTGGATACGTGGCCGTGTATCACAAGGGCAACGAATATCACTCGCAAAGCCATGGGGTTTACGCCTTGGACCGCTGATCAAGTTCGGATTCATGTAGCAGGATCTCTTCGAGATACATTTCCTGACATTTATGGCGATCGGTGGAAAGAGGCCAGGGACATTTTTTATAATGCATTTTCTACAACCCACATAGAAATGCTAGCGGCATTGCCAGGTGCACATGAATTGCTAGAGGAAGCATCGGCGGCGAATCTTTATTTAGCTATTGTTAGTAATAAGACAGGAAAATATTTACGGGCAGAGTCGGATCATCTAGGGTGGACATCATTTTTTGGGTGTCTTGTCGGTGCACAAGACGCCAAAAAGGATAAACCAGCTACAGATCCGATTCACCTAGCTTTATTGCAAGCCGGTATCAAAGCGGGGCCAAATGTGTGGTTCGTAGGAGATGCATCGATAGATATTATTTGTGGGAAGAATGCCCATTGTAGCACAGTGCTATTGGGACCGAACCCAATAGATGGTATTCAGCCAGACATGCACATATCAGATTGTGCTGCCCTTTCAACACTATTACGGTCTTGCCTTTAAGAATATTTTGTATCTGGTCGGAAATTAGTTGAATCGATTACAGAAATTCTGGAAAATTCTGAATATTAAGATCAAGTCGGTGTTCTAATTCACTAAATGATTTCGCTAAGTGGGACTACTATGAAAACAATTATAGAAAGAGGTGGAAAACCCAATGTCGGCCGAAAAGACCCAAAACGTCCAAGACGTATTTCTGAATGCTATCCGAAAAAATAAGACACCAGTAACAGTGTTCTTAGTAAATGGTGTAAAATTGCAGGGAATAGTAACGTGGTTTGATAACTTCTCAATGTTATTGCGCCGTGATGGCCACACTCAGTTAGTTTATAAACACGCAATATCAACAGTTATGCCATCGGCACCCGTTCAATTATTCGAGCCAAAAGAGGAGATGGGTGATGATTCTAAAGGTGAGGCAGCTGAATAGTCTCACACAAACTCGATTGTACTCCTTTGTATAAAACTAAACAGCCGGCTACACTTGCCGTCATCATCCACCCGTTATTGAATCTCCGCGGCCAGCACAACATCGATTATCGTCAACGTGCTCGTTTGGAAGAGGCAAGGGGGCTTGCCGCTGCTATCAATCTGAACGTGCGACATGCTGAGTCAATTCATCTTATTAAACCGCATCCGGCGACATTTTTAGGGCGAGGGACAGTTGAAAGGCTAGCAAATGACATCGATGAGATCTGTGCTGAGCTCGTAATTATAGACGCTCACATTTCACCTGGCCAACAGCGTAATTTAGAACGCGCTTGGAATGCTAAGGTTATCGACCGCACTGGCTTAATATTGGAGATATTTGGTAAACGAGCTCAAACCCGGGAAGGTCAATTGCAAGTTGAGTTAGCTCATTTGAATTATCAGAAAAGTCGCTTGGTACGAAGCTGGACACATTTGGAACGTCAGCGTGGTGGATTTGGCTTTCTCGGTGGCCCTGGTGAAACTCAAATCGAAATTGATAGGCAACTAATTGGCCAGCGAATCACTAAATTAAAGAAAGAACTCGATGGGGTTATTCGGACACGTAGTTTACATCGTCGGGAGCGCAGTAAAGTACCTTATCCAGTTATTGCTCTAGTTGGGTATACTAATGCTGGAAAATCTACATTATTTAATGCCATTACCCGCTCATCAGTTCCTGTAATGGATCAGTTATTCGCAACCTTAGATCCAACAATGCGCCAAGTGCGACTTCCATCTGGACGAACGGTGATTCTATCAGACACTGTTGGTTTTGTCTCAGACTTACCCCACGAATTGGTTGCAGCGTTTCGCGCGACATTAGAGGATTTGCTTGAAGCAGATTGTATAGTTCATGTGCGTGATATCGCTCATCCGGAAACTAAGTACCAGAAAAAGGATGTAGTGGATGTACTATCGAAATTAGGAATTGGGGTTGGAATTTCTACCAATCAGCAGGCATCATCACTAAATAGCTACAAAAGTATGGCCAACCAATCGATCATAGAGGCCCTTAATAAGATTGATATTCTTGATGAGAATACTTTGGGTGCAATTCTCGATAGAGTGAAAAATAGCACAAATCAAATAACGATATCCGCACTCAAGGGCACAGGAACCTTTGAGCTGTTAGCCGCAATTGATGCTGAGCTTGCCCGCAAACGCAGCGCTCTTGGTGTTAGCGTACCCATCGATGATGGAGAAACCCTCGCTTGGCTTTATAGGCATGGTGAAGTGCTCAGCCGATCAGATGGCGACTCTAATACTAATCTAACGATACTTTTGGATGCTGCTGATGTAGAGCGTTTAAGAAGTCGCGGAATTACGACTCGCCGCTCAGTGATATGAAGATATCACAAAAAACATCTCTCTCTGAGTCGGTTCTCACCGCCATGCGGGATGTATCTGCACGTGTAATCATGCCACTTTATAATAATCTAAGTAAGAATGATGTACGCGCTAAAAATCATTCGGGTGGTCTCGTTACTGTAGCGGATGAAAAAGCAGAGATAGAACTAAATTTGGTATTAAAGTCTCTGCTACCAGGCTCACAGTGCATTGGTGAGGAGTCTGTATCAAAAACCCCAAACTTAATAAAAACTCTCAATAGTGATGATCCAATATGGGTCATTGATCCGATAGACGGCACATCAAATTATGTGAATGGTCGGCCCAAGTTTGCCGTGATGATCTCTTTGTTACATGGAGGGGAAACAGTCATGGGTTGGATTTACAATCCGATCTCGGATTCATCCCTTAGAGCTGAACAGGGGGAGGGTGCCTGGACTACTCAGGGTGGGGATGAGGTCCGTCGATTGAAAATTCCTCCAGAGTCTTCCGGTAGTAGTTCTTTATCGAATATGGTTGCAGAGCTTCACCACCCCGATTTTAAACCTTATAAGAAGAAGTTTGGGAGCATTGTCCGAATGGGTAGCGCCGCCCATGATTATTGGGCTCTCTCAGATGGACGTTTACAAATTCTATCGTATCGACGACTAGAACCTTGGGATCATGCAGCAGGTGTACTCATTCATAGTGAAGCTGGCGGTTACAACCGTCTTCTATCAGGTGATAACTACAACCCATGCACACCTAACCAATCCGGGCTACTATGCGCACCAAATGCACACATCTGGGCGAAGGTTCTCAAATTAACGAATTATAATATGAGAGGATATGATGTGAGAAAACCTTAGTGGGGCTTTGAATTTCAGCACCTCTAGTCTTTTGCCTTAATCGTCATTGTTACGAAACGAACCGTAGGAAGGCGCCCCTGTGCGTGGGTCCACAGCAAGTTTTACAGAAATCTTAGGCGGTATTTGCCTAAATCCACGTGGCCTCCAATCGTACATTGTAAAATTCGGGTAAGGCGCTTGACGAATAAATTGTGCGTTATGTCCTATCACATTAGCGTCAGTCGAGACTCTGAATAAACCTTCAGTGTTAAGGCCTACTTCCTCGAAACTGTCAGCATACATATAGCCCCTTCCTGAGACAGAGATGGTTACTTCGTTTCGAAGATTAGTACTGATTCGAAATACTGCGTACTGACGACTTGGAAAGTTAACCATCTGGTTTGCACCTTCAAATCGGCCATTACGTTCATATCTCACTTGGTATCGGCCGCTACCAAGACTCTGTACCTCTTTGAAGTATGTATCTTGTTGCAAGAAATTTTTAAATTTACGTATTTGTTCATCTGCGTCCCCAGGTGTGATTTTCCCTCGAGCTATCTGACCAAACAGTGGTGCATAAGTAAGAACGCCAATAAAAGTAATGCCGTAAGCACCTTCCTTGGTTAGCCGCACTTCAGCCTGATAGCGCTCAGGAATAAAACAACTACAAAGGAGTAGGGAGGTAATAATAAAGACAGCTAAATGCTGCACCTGATATAAAATGTGAGGCTTTACACTCATTTTGTTTGAAAGGTATTAATTATTTTCATGGCAACAAGTTAGCAATGCTCGGCTGTGATATAAAGATACTGTCTTTATTTCATAGATCCCTATTTGCTCGTTCCTCCGCTTTCGTTTGCATCCAAAGATTTTCCATTTCACTTAGATTGGCATCATTGGGAGTGCGTCCTTGTAAAGCTAATAGCTCTTCGATTCGGCGAAAACGACGTTCAAATTTCAAATTAGCAACTCGAAGTGCGGTTTCAGGATCAACTTTCGCTTTACGGGATAGATTTATGCATGCAAATAGTAAATCACCAATTTCGTCGGTGAGGCGTACCTTACTTATGTCGTCCGCTTGGAACTCTTGGACTACTTCTATTAGCTCTTCACGAATTTTGTTTATTACATTTTCAGTATCACTCCAGTCAAAACCTACACGAGCGGCACGTTTCTGCAGCTTTTCAGCCATTTTGATACTTGGTAGGTTACCTGGCAAACCATCAAGGGCACCGGGTAGGTACACTTTGTCCGAATTAGTGATCTTACTTTTTGCCTCTTCTATCCGTTCATTGGCTTTGATGTCTTCCCACGTTTTAACCTGGTCAGATGCGTTTTTTACTCGGCCTTCACCGAATACATGTGGATGACGTTTTACCATTTTCTGGCAAATTGAATTAACTACGTCCGAAAAATCAAAGTAACCTGCTTCCTCAGCCATTTGGGCATGATATATGGACTGGAATAGAAGATCGCCTAATTCACGTTTTAAATTTTTCATATCGTTTCGTGCTATGGCATCAGCGACTTCATAAGCCTCTTCAATAGTGTAGGGCGCTATGGTTTCAAAAGTCTGCTCTAGATCCCAAGGACAGCCTTTAACTGGGTCACGCAGCCGTGCCATGATCTCTAATAAACGCTTTATATCAATATGTTCGGGCATAATTGTCGCATAATGTATATTATGAAAAATAGATGTGTTTTATTTAGGGCGTATTCTCATCTACCCATTGGAGATATTCAGTTAGACCTTCGGCAATTTCGTAGGCTACTGCACATGGGGTTTCGTTACTATGCAGAGATTTTATGCGTTGTATGGCCTTTTGGGCTAACTCCATACGTGTTTTAAGAAATAAGATTGATTCCTTATCTTCTTGAATATGGCCTTTCCAACGATATATGGAGGTTGCGTTCTCAAAAATATTTGCGCAAGCAGCCAGATTTTCCTTAATTAGCATGTGGCTAATGGAGCGCGCCTCACCAAGTGAACTAGTAGTTACGTAAATCATACAATGGGTTGCAGTTGATAATTCCATGGCGATTTCCTTCTCTCCGCCAATTTATTGTTTTAGCTTACACTAATTGATGAGGCGATAGATTTATGAAAAATTCACACCTCGTGAGCATAGTCCCGAAATCCAATGCTCTCTAATGAGGATGGCGGTATTTTGTGATGGATGGTGGTGATCACTCAGCAGCTCGACCTTCACCTGCGCAGCGCAGATGGTTAGAGCGCGGATTAACTCAACCTAGTGGTAAACTGCCCCTTTTTGATCAAGACGGACGCAAGGTTAATCCCCAAGTTGTGAAGAAGTGCCTAGAATGTGGATGGGCAGAGCCTTGGTTCGTTAACAAGCTGAAACCGGATTGGTTGGTTTGCAAGTTAACACCTGCGGGCCGGTCCACTCTTGGGCAATCAGCAGGTCTAACTTAATAGGATTAATTTGGATTAAGCAGTGAGCTCTAGAGACTCACCTGCCCTTGCGAAAGTTCCTGTATCGGAAAAAAAGTTTTGCGCATAATTCATAGCTGCCGTACGGAATATGCTAGTGTCTCTTACCTTCTCACCATAACCCCTTGCAGAATATAAGTAATTATGGGAACCAGCCTCGGATAAAAGCTCTTTACTTGCATCATCCGGGAACTTCGAAATTCGAGGTAAGTGATGAAGTACGTCATCAACTTTTGATGCCCCTTTTTGAGCTTCAATGTACTGGGTGGTGCTTTTAGTAGCTGAGGGAGCAATTAAATCACGGAAATCGTGACCGAGATCCTCTCGGCCCCTAGAACGGCTGTCATTATTGTTATTTTGGCGCGGATCGCCTTTTATTTGTTCGTATTTGTCTCCAGGAGCGGTGATTATCCTTGGAGGTGAGCTTAATATAAGCTCTAAGTGTGGATGCAGAGGTTTGATTGAATTGAAAGCTGCTGATATGTCCATATGGCGCCTCGGTTAAGAAGTCTTTCCGATAAGTCCACAAGTTCACATGTGGCTTCGGCTAAAAAGTCTTACCGGCTGGCCCATTCTGCAGCGGTACAGAATTATATTAGTAAATTAACTAACGAACAAGAATTGAGAGCGCTTTTTTGAATAAGAGAACTTCATGCCGTGAGGCATTATTATATATGTAGAACAATTAGTAATATAATTCTTTTAATTTAATTTATAAGATTAACACAAATTCCAATGCTGATCTGTAATATGGTCGGGGCGGCGGGATTTGAACCCACGACCCCTTGACCCCCAGTCAAGTGCGCTACCAGACTGCGCTACGCCCCGATCCAAAGTCTCGACCGGGCTCTTTAAAAAGGGAAACCCTGCCGGGAAGCGCCGCACTATAAGCGCCACATTTATGCAAAACAACCGAGTGTCTTTTTTTTAAATATGTTTCTATACAGAGAGCCCCTAGAGAGCTCTTCTCTTGTCGTTTAAGCTCCTTGCAGCGCATTACGCAAATCATCTCGTAGAGCTGTTAGTTCAACTAGAAGCTTACTAGCTTCATCTCGGCTTAATCCGGCATCAGCTGTTGGTTCCTCATTCGAAGCAGCATCCTCCAAACTGACTGAAGGTCTGTCATCCTTGCTTGTCTGACGTAGGAGCTTCTGAACCCCCTTAATCGTCAGGCCATCGGAATAGAGTAGGGTTCGGATTCGTTTCAGGAGATTAACGTCTTCAGGACGATAATATCGCCTTCCACCGCCCCGTTTTAAAGGCCGAACTTGCGTGAATCTAGTTTCCCAAAATCGGAGGACATGCTGGGGGACATCCAACTCTGTCGCAACCTCGCTTATTGTCCTAAACGCAGCTTCAGACTTCTCAAGCCGGCGGCGCATTGCGTTCACTCTATTAGCCTCAATCATATGCGTCTAATCTTTAGACATTCAGGTTACTGGTGGAGGTTGAGTCGCAGAGCTAACTTGATTAGAACGATTAACGTAACCCTCTCTAATTCGCGTCTTCAAAAGCTGCGAAGGACGGAACACTAGGACTTTGCGAGGTAATATCGGTACCTCTTCGCCAGTTTTTGGATTACGACCGAGCCGCTGACCTTTCTGGCGAACTGAAAAACTACCGAAGGACGAAATTTTTACGGTCTCACCTCTGAGAAAAGCCTGCTTGATCTCGTCAAGAACCAGTTCAAGTAAATCCGCAGATTCATTCCGAGATAAACCGACTTCTTGATATATGGCCTCTGCTAATTGCGCTCGAGTTATAGTATTTCCCATAATAGCGCCCTCCCTAGAAACGGCTTATTAACAAAAGGTTAGACCGTTGTATTCTTCTCGTCAATTAGATTGTCCGTGATCGACAAGGCTTTAGTCAGAAACGAATGCCCTTTATCTAAGAAAGCTCTTATCTGACACTAAATCCGCAGAAGTGCCGAGCCCCAAGTAAATCCCCCGCCCATAGCCTCCATTAGGACCAAATCTCCGGTTTTTATGCGTCCGTCAGCAATTCCAGATTCAAAAGCTAGCGGGATAGAAGCGGCAGAGGTATTGGCATGTTTGTCCACTGTCACAATAACTTTTTTAGGGTCGATGCCAAGTTTTGTTGCCGTACTATCGAGGATACGTTTATTAGCCTGGTGAGGCACTAACCAATCCACATCATCAATTGTTAGGCCGTTAGCATTAAGCGCTTCATGTGCGGTGCTAGCAAGATTGACTACAGCGTGGCGAAAAACTTCCTTTCCTTTCATCCTGACATATCCTGTAGTTTGAGTACTGGCAGGCCCTCCATCAACATATAGCATGTCATGGTATCGGCCATCCGAATGAATATGGGTCGATAAAATCCCTTGGTCTTTTGGACTTCCCTCCCCTTGCAACGCATTGAAGATTACAGCACCGGCTCCATCACCGAAAAGCACGCAAGTTGTGCGATCATCCCAATCTAAAATACGAGAGAACGTTTCTGCGCCAATTAACATTGCGCACTTTACCTGCCCGGTTTTAATAAAATTATCGATCACGGCTAGTCCATAAACGAAGCCAGAGCATACGGCTTGCAGATCAAAGGCAGGGATGCCAGGCTTTCCCAAAGCGCTTTGTACTCGGGCCGCCGTTGCTGGAAACGTTTCATCTGGCGTTGCAGTGGCAACAACAAAAAGGTCCACTTCGGTCCCATCAAGCCCAGCATTTTTTAGGGCGCGCCTTGCAGCTTCGATAGCTAGATCCGAGGTTGATTGGTCATCAGCAGCAATATGACGTTGATGGATGCCTGATCTCGCAACGATCCATTCATCCGAAGTATCAACATTTTTAGCGAGTTCTTTGTTGGTTAGCACTCTCTCTGGAAGATAGGCTCCAACACCTTTTATTACTGAGCGCAGCATCATTTTGCCTCTGACTCAGCCTCAAATGATTTGGAGGTTGTTACATCTTCCGGCCTGCGCGGGGCTAACTGGGAAGCTAAATGATCCAACTGCTCTCCTATCCGGCCATTAAGGTCACGTGAAATCATATCCACCGCAACGCCAATTGCATTGGCAAATCCAATAGAATCCGTTCCACCATGACTCTTAACTACTACCCCATTTAAGCCGACAAACAGGGCCCCATTGTATCGGCGCGGATCAGCGCGGGACATCACTTGGCTTAGGACGGGTTTGGCAAAGATCATACCAAATTTTGCCATAAGTGAACTTCTAATAGCGTTTCTCAGAAAGGTTGCAAATAATTTTGCAGTTCCTTCAGCGGTTTTTAATGCAACGTTACCTGTGAATCCATCAGTGACTATAACGTCTACCGTGCCTTTTGTTATATCGTCACCTTCAACGAACCCTGCAAATTCCATATCTAAATGTGAACTTCGCAACGTTTGCGCAGCTTCTCTTAAAATATCCGTGCCTTTCAAGTCCTCAGAACCAATATTCAGCAATCCCACACTCGGCCGCTCCAGGCCAAGCATCGCACGAGCAAAGCATTCTCCCATAACTGCAAATTCAACAAGGTTTCGGGAATCACATTGGGCGTTAGCACCTAGATCCAGCATGACCGTTTCACCAACTTTGGATGGGAACATAGAACAGATAGCTGGCCTATCGATTCCTGGCAACATCCGCATAATCAGTCTCGACATCGCCATAAGGGCGCCTGTATTACCAGCGGAAACCACCCCTCGTGATTCACCCGCTTTCACTGATTCTATAGCTTTCCACATGCTAGTGTTTCGGCCAGAGCGAATGACTTGACTTGGCTTAGCATCACCTGTGACCGCTTCGTCAGTGTGGCGCACTTCACAACATGCGGCTAACGACTCATTCTCATCGAGAGCTGGTTGAATAATTCCTGCATCACCGAATAATAAAAATCTTGCATGTGGATATCTGCGACGGGCAGATTCAACGCCCTTGACGACAATGTCTGGGGCGTAGTCGCCCCCCATAGCATCCAGGGAAATATTAAAAGGCGCATTCAAGTGGGATCTCCCAGCCGGTTAAACCAACGCGCAATGGCCCACCGTGAGATTTCTGGCCTCTCCGACGTACGGTGCCGTCGGACGCTTTATTACCGGCAATGATATAGGAAGAAACAGCTAGGCCAAAGCCTCGGAGTCCACCGTGACTTCCCGGCCGTCGTAGTAGTTGCAGGATGCACAAACATGATGCGGCCTCTTTAACTCACCGCAATTAGGACATTCCTGGTAAGCGCCCCGGATCAGAGCATGGTGCGAGCGGCGCATATTGCGGCGTGACTTTGAGATTTTTTGTTTAGGTACAGCCATTATATTTGTCTTTCATAGTCTAGCCCCACCAGGCGTTTCAGCCAAATAAGCGCAGACGATCCGCGGAAGGGCGAGTAGATAGCTAAAAACAGGCATGGGCGCAAGGCTGGTTCATGCTTAGTTCTGCTTGTTATTCTTTAACTTTTCCAATGCGGCGAAGGATTTAGCTCTATAAGATGCCTCACCGCCCTCCTCTGCAGTCCAGTCTATAGTGTTGAAGTTGGCCCCCTCAGCCCTCGGATACGGGTCGAGAGCCAGTATCAGCTGGACGACAGCCATTTCGCCTAGGTCGATTCGTCCATCTATAACGAGCTCTGGCGGGTCATCTTCATCCATATTAATCAGGTGTTCTGCATCAAGCTGTTTTTTCGAGGTCGACCCAGGTGGTTCATTCATGAACGAAATTGATATTTTTTCAAATAATCTGGAGGAAACTGGTGTCAGGGATATGACACACGATTGCACTATTTCAGCCTCTATGGCCCCTTCAACATGGAGTTTTTTTTCCTTTGAGTGATTGAGTGCAACGTCAAATGTAAGGTAAATTAATTTCTTCAATTCAAGACGTTTGGCAATAGCCGCGCACTCTTTTTCGGAGGCTGATAATTTATAGCGCCGACCACCAGATGGGATATTTGAAACTTCTATTGGATATGAAAATTCAACGTTTGAATCCAGATTATCCATTCTGCTTCGTTTCATTCATTTACATCCTAAAGTCTATATGACCCATTAGAATATGTTCCACCGATTGTTTTTTTAAGTAAGCATCGATGCCCCTAAGATATTCTGTGAATGCCTTTATCTCATTTTCTTCAACCGGGCTAGATCGGTAGACATTGGCAATCAAAGCTTCCGCCAGTGTGTGATTACTGCCATCTAAACCTTCTTCATACATAGATGCGCGTCCGTAAAATGCCTTAGCCATTTTTTTAATTTGTTTGGATACACTCAAATCCCCGACACCCATCTCTCTTAAAGAGCGATCCATGTCTTGGAACATCAGGTCGAAAATATTCTGAGACATAATCTCAGCTTGTTCACCTCGACTTCGTAATCGCCGAAAGACAAGCATGGCGTGAATAATGATCATATCGAAGCGTCCATCTATTGTATCAGGGACACCATAGTCTCTATAAAAAATTGTTTCCCGAGACTTTTTGATCAATGAGTCATACACTACCTCCACAGGCGTCATGATAGGATCGGTTCGATGGAAAATATGATTAAAAACCATAGGTAAGGCATCCAATAATAAAGATTAAGCCCATTAAGTCATACTGAGGGCTTGGCCAATAATGCAACGTGGTATAATACGATATGACATGAATACCAAAAAGCGCAAAACCCTAGCTACTCATGCTGCAGTCATTACAGTTGCAACTGTGATACTGACTGCTTGTGCAAAAGATGTGTATCTACGTGGTAACGTGCCATTACCTGAATCCCTCTCCCAGCTAGCTCCTGGTGAACAAACTCGGCAGGACGTGCAATCTATATTGGGCACTCCTGCAACCACTAGCGTATTTGGCAACGAGACCTGGTACTACATTAGCGCTCACACTACTCAGTATGCATTCTATCCGGTGCATGAACTGGACAGGTCAGTCCTTGCTTTAGATTTCGATGAACGCGGTATTCTTATCAGCGCACGTCAACTGAACTTAGAAGATGGTATCGATGTTGCAATCGCCCAGCGTGCTACTCCCACAAAGGGACGCGAATATAATCTTCTGGAACAGTTGATAGGCAATATAGGTCGTTTCGGTACTCAGAGTACTCGTGATGGGCCTGGAACTCGAACCGGTCCAAATGAATGACTATATTTTAGTTTAGAAATAATTGAGATAGTCGCCCCAGCCCGTATGTGCTGGGGCGGTTCGTTATTTATAGAATGTATGCCAAATTAGGCGGCCAGCACTGCAAGTAATAAAAGTGCTACGATGTTTGTAATTTTTATCAAAGGATTTACGGCAGGACCGGCCGTATCTTTGTAAGGGTCTCCTACTGTATCGCCAGTTACGGCAGATTTGTGAGCCTCAGAGCCTTTTCCACCATGATTTCCATCTTCGATGTACTTTTTCGCATTGTCCCATGCACCACCGCCCGACGTCATTGAGATGGCTACAAATAAGCCAGTCACTATAGTACCAAGCAGCATCGCTCCTACCGCGGTGAAAGCCTCAGCTTGCCCTGCAATCGCGCTTATTACAAAGTAAAGTGCTATTGGTGAAAGTACCGGTAGCAAAGATGGAATTACCATTTCTTTGATGGCTGCTTTTGTTAATAGATCTACAGCACGTCCATAGTCTGGTTTGCCTGTCCCTTCCATAATGCCAGGTATTTCCTTAAATTGTCGACGTACCTCATTTACAACCGATCCTGCTGCCCGGCCCACAGCTTGCATGCCTAGTGCGCCGAAGAGATAAGGGAGCAGTCCACCTAGGAATAGTCCTATCACCACATAAGGATTTTCAAGTTTAAATTCTATATTGAGGTGGCCAAAGTAGTGCTTCAGATCTTCAGTATATGCTGCAAATAATACGAGGGCAGCAAGTCCAGCAGAGCCAATCGCATATCCTTTGGTGACGGCTTTTGTGGTATTGCCAACGGCGTCTAGGGCGTCTGTGACAGTACGAACTTCTGATGGAAGCTCTGCCATTTCTGCGATGCCACCCGCGTTGTCTGTAACCGGGCCATATGCATCGAGCGCCACAACAATCCCAGCTAAAGCCAACATGGTTGTTGCTGCAATTGCTAGCCCGAATAGACCGGCAGCCATATAAGCCACAATGATCCCACCAGAAATGACAAGAACGGGAAGTGCTGTAGCTTCCATCGATATAGCCAAACCTTGAATGACGTTTGTCCCATGGCCAGTTGTTGAAGCAAGCGCCACTGACTTCACTGGACGGAATCCAGTACCTGTGTAGTATTCAGTGATCCATATAATTAAGCCCGTGACTATAAGACCGACAAAAGCGCAGACAATAAGTGCATTAGCCGTTATGAGAGTCCCATCACTAGTAATAAAGCCATCACCAAACCATTGATGAGTCACGATTACTATCAGTGCTGCCGATAAAACTGCAGTTACGATAAACCCACGGTATAAAGCAGCCATGATTTTCCCACTGCTACCTATGCCCGAAAAAAATGTACCGACTATTGATGTAATTATACACACTGCACCAAGTACTAATGGATATAGCATGGCTGATGCACTTACATCCCCAACAAAATATATGGAACCGAGCAACATTGTCGCAACAATTGTTACCGCGTAAGTTTCAAACAAGTCAGCTGCCATACCGGCACAGTCCCCAACATTGTCCCCAACATTATCAGCAATCACTGCTGGATTACGTGGGTCGTCTTCTGGTATTCCTGCCTCTACCTTACCTACTAAATCAGCACCAACATCAGCTCCTTTAGTGAAAATACCACCACCAAGGCGGGCAAATATGGAGATCAGCGAAGCACCAAAGCTCAGTGCAACTAAACCCTCTATTACCTCGCGTTGATCTGAATTAGGTAAGCTTTTTAGGGCTATATAATACACTGCCACTCCGAGTAGTCCGAGGCCAACAACCAGGAGGCCAGTAACAGCACCGGCCTGAAATGCAACTCCATGAGATTCTTTTAATCCATGAGTCATGGCAGCTGCTGCTGTGCGCACATTAGCTCGAACTGAAACGTTCATACCTACATATCCAGCAAGGCCTGACAGGATAGCGCCAATAATAAAGCCAATAGAGACTTTGATACCCAGCGTTACTGAAAGAATAATCGCTACGGCAATGCCAGCGATTCCTATAGTTGTATACTGTCTATTCAAATAGGCTGCTGCGCCCTCTTGTATCCCTGCAGCAATTTCCTGCATCCGTTCATTTCCAGAATCTGCTTTTAGGACACGGCGAATGCCGTAAATACCATAGAGTACTGCTAATACGCCGCAGGCGATAACTAGAGTTTCGAGAGAGGTCATTTTTACCCCGATTAATAAATCATTGATTGGATTATGAACGCCGTCAGACTTTTGTGCAGATCAAATTCCATCCACTAAACATAATTGAGGCCCAACGCTCACGTCCCACTTTAAGAAGCGGCCGGAGATTGCCAGATGGCGCCTCTGTGCGCAACAATTTAGAGATAGGAATCAGCTTATTCGGGGCTTGGAAAAGGGTTAAAATACTTATTTGCCTATAATATCTTCAACAATTTAAGTAATAGCAAGCTAGATCAGAGGCCCACTTCTCGCTGGAAGACGTTGATCAGTAAAACGTCTGTGACTAAGTCACCATAGATTTTTCTGGATTGTTCCATCAACAAGCTTTTAATTCCTCTTATATCTATAAAGTCGTGATTGTAAAAGTGTGTTTGGAAGTACGGAATGAACGCATGCATCAATATATCTTGATAGCGAGGTAAATTATCTTTGACTATTTGTCTATCAGCTGAACTTGCGGCAACCAACCGGATACTAATAGATACACGAAGCACAAGCTCTCCATTCATTATTACTGGCATATCCATATCGCTTACCTCTACAAGGTGAAGAGGACGCGAGGGTGGCTCAAATCTTTCATTGATATCAGATGTCGTTCGGTCTGCTTGTGAAAAGAATGCTCTTCCCTCAGGGGCAAAGGGATTAGGTATAATCCCTAGCATTATTAACCCTCCAGCACCGCCACCACCTACGAGAATTAATACTAAAAGTATAATGATAAATCTTTTCATGCGTGTCAGCCTTTCATCGGCCTATCTTCACCTATGACGATATCCTGGTGTGCTAACATGGATTTCTGCAGATTTACTATCCAGCACAACCACCTCCATCTTATCATCTCTGGTCTCGCCTATGCGACCTATGGCTTTAATAGGGACTCCCGCCTCCTGGCCGATGGAAATAATACTCTCGAGACGGCTGAGTTTTGTAGTAAACGCTAATTCATAATCATCACCACCACCTAATATACATTCCCACCATACTCTATCCTTAGATACCGCAGCACTAGCGCTCTCGGACAGAGGTATAGAATCTCTATCAATAGAGGCAGAGACACCAGATGCTCTACAAATGTGACCAACATCGGCCACAAGGCCATCAGATATATCTATACATGCCCCAACTAATCCTGCCAGTTCTTGACCAACCTTTAGTCGAGGTTCTGGCAGTAGGTAACGGTCGATAAGGTGTTCTTCATAGTTCTCAGATAAACTCAATTTACCATTGCGACACGCTAGACCTAGCGCGCTATCACCTATTGTACCCGTGACACAAAGTACGTCACCAGACTGAGCACCTGAACGCAAAAGAGCACTACCTTTTTCAACCTTTCCAAGAGCCGTTATTGTTACAGAGAACGGGCCGCTGCTGACAGTAGTATCGCCACCGTACAAAGGAACATGAAAATGCTCGATATCAATATTCAATCCATTTTTATAGGATTCTAGATATAAATCGTTTACTGATCCGTTTAAAATAATGGCTTGCAAAAAACCTACAGGCATTGCTCCCATAGCTGCAAGATCAGATAGGTTAACGCGGAGCGCTTTACGTGCAACCATACAAGGTGGATCATCAAGATGAAAATGCACCCCGCTGATAAGAGAGTCAGTGGTCGCGACTATTTGTTGTTTAGGGGAAATATCAAACAGAGCGGCATCATCGAGTAAATTCAGCGCACCATCGGCATGGTTTGCCAAGTCACTAAAATGGTCCTTTATTAGATCAAATTCGCCACTCATTCTCGACTTGCCCACAATTACTTACGCCCCAAATCCATAGCGACGCGATCCAGAACCGCATTTACCATTCGTGGTTCTGGACCAGCGTAAAATGCATGAGCCACATCGACGAATTCAGCTATAATGACTTTATAAGGTGTACCGGACTGGGTAAGAATCTCAGCAGTTCCTGCACGCAGCAGAGCCCGCAGAGTCATTTCTAAACGCTCCCAGGGCCATTCATTACTGACATTGGCCATAATCACATTGTCAATATGCTCACCAGAGTTTTGCACACCATGCATTAAAGCAGCAAAAAGGTCCGTATCCATGTTTGCAAGCGATATTTCAGACTCCTTATCGCTATCCTGATCGGTAACGATTGCTACGCCACCCAGTTGGCCTGACAAAAATCCTTGAGAGATTTCTTGAATCGAAGCGCTAGTCGCATCAGCTTGATAAAGCGCTTGAGTAGCTGCTAAGCGAGCAGCACTGCGACCATTCGTAGATCTTTTATTTTGCGACAGATGAGAAGATGGAGCAGAACTCGCCACCATAATGAATATCCAAATTTGTCAAAGAGCTATGAATATATATTTTGAACTTTATAGCTCGAACTTTCTCTTTAGGCTAATTAGGCATAAGCATGCCTCTACGGCTCGACCACCAGCATTACCCCGATCTGGATCAGCCCTAAGTAGCGCTAATTCCCTACTAGGACATGTAAGGATTGCATTTCCCATTGGCACAAGAAAATCAAGAGCTATATGTTGCACACCTCTCATAGATTGCTCACAAACATGTTCGTAGTGATCAGTTTGCCCCTTAATTGCACAGCCAAGAACAATGTAACCATCGTAAGCTCGTTTCGCATCCTTGGCATGACTACCAAATGCAAGCTTAGCGGCGATAGGTAGCTCTAGAATCCCAGGCACGGTAATGACTTCCGACGTTATACCTGCGGATGAAAGTGAGGCGAGTGCCCCTTGCAAAAGGTAATCAGATATATCTTCATAAAAACGAGCTTCGATAACAAGTATATGTGATTTTTTATCCATATATATTCCAGTAACTTACTTTTGAAGTGCTGTCACTTGCTGTCAAATCATACATAGTCTGAATTGTGCCGCAATAAGTATGCTAAAAATTCTCATTTATTTCATAATCTATCTCATACAGGCCCAAATTTAGTAGAACACTCCTTGGAATTTCTTTTTATAAAAAGCTATTTTTGATGCTTCAAATTTAAGTGTGGGGATCTGGCATGATTCGACTCAAAATATCTGGTTTTTTAGTAGCTGCAGTATTCGGTGCCTTAGGAAGTAGCTTTATATCTTCGTGTTCTCCACCTCCTCTCGAAGGAGTTACGTCCTATGAAGGTGCACGATTGATTGTAGGCGATGGTAGCCCCCCTATTGAAAACGGGATAATTATTGTCGACAACACCGAGATTATCGCTGTAGGTGTATCAGATAATATAGATGTTCCCTTAGGGGCAAAGCGAGTAAATCTCAGCGGTAAGACTATTATGCCAACGATAGTCGACACTCATGTTCATGTTCGCCAGACACCAGATGAACTAGAACAAGACTTGAAACGACGTGCATACTTTGGTGTAAGTGCTGCTATGAGCCTGGGCCTAGATAGCCCGGAGATTGTTGCCTTGCGAGAAAGGTCCATAACAGATGCAGCGCGTTTATTTAGCGCCGGACTGGGTATAACGGCTCCTGAAAGACGTTCTTTCGCTCCTTATTTGACACCCTACCAAATAACTACTGAAGATGAGGGTCGTAAGTCTGTGCAGGAACAAGCTGCAATGGACGTCGATATCATTAAGATTTGGGTGGATGACCGTGGCGGCAAATACGCTAAGCTAACGCCAAATCTCTATACCTCTATTATTGATGAAGCTAATATTCATGGAATAAGAGTTACCGCTCATATCTTCACTCTTGAAGATGCTAAAGGTCTCATTAAATCTGGTGTGTCATCCTTTGCTCATAGCATTCGCGATATGGATGTTGATGACGAAGTGATGGACCTTCTATCAAAAAAACCAGACTTTGTGCTTGTTCCCAACTTAGGAAGCCGAGGTATAGTAAAAGACCTTGCTTGGCTGCGAGGCATCGTTACTGAAGCAGAGTTGGCAAATCTTGAAGAAAACAACACCGACCGGCCCGAGGTTGAAGAAGCCTTTGGTATTCAAGCCCGTAATCTTTCAAAAATTAATGACGCTGGGGTGATTATAGGATTTGGCACTGATGGTAATAGGCCCTGGGGTCCCCACGATGAGATGGAAGACATGGTCTTTGCTGGTATGACCCCGATGGAGGTGATTACCTCCGCTACAGGTAATTCAGCTGCCTTTCTTAATATGGAAAATTCAGGAACACTAAACACAGGCAAAATAGCAAATTTTATTGTTTTGGATTCCGATCCCTTGGACGACATTACTAATACGAGAGCTATCGCATCCGTATACTTAAACGGTAAAGAAGTGGACCGAACAGTGTATCCTTAAATCATGATCGGAATAGACTCACTGGATTGATTTATTTGAAGGTAATGAGGAAATGCTTTCTATCTTCATGCCAAGTCAATTATTTATTGGCTTATCAGATTGCTCACGTAATTTTCTTATAAGAGCCTCGCGTTTTTCTAACCACCAACAATATTCAGTGGGCCAGTTATCATAGCTTACCAGTTGAGGGTTTAAGGCGCGCTGAGCATGATGAGCCCAATATGGATCGTATAAAGCTTCTCGAGCTACAGCAATAATGTCCGCCTGCCCCTTTTGCAGGATCCGTTCGGCTTGAGGGCCATCTACAATTAGCCCAACAGCCATAGTCTGAACTCCAGATTCTTTGCGAATGTGCTCTGAAAAAGGGACCTGGAAACCTAGGTGGCGGGGTACAGCTTTAGCCGTAGCAGAGCCCACAACTCCCCCAGCTGAGCAATCAACAACATCCACGCCTCGTATTTTTAGTTCTCTCGCAAAGGCTACACTGTCTTCAAGAGACCAGCCATTTTCCATACCATCCACGGACGAGATCCGAACAAACATCGGCAGGTTATCAGGCCATACGCTACGGACAGATTCAACAACTTCAAGTGGGAAGCGCGTGCGACCTACAAAATCTCCGCCATAGTTATCAGTCCGCTTATTGATCAGTGGAGAGAGAAATTGATGTATTAGATATCCATGTGCACAATGCACTTCGACAATTTCGAAACCTGCCTTCAGCGCTCGCTCTGCTGCTAGGCGCCAAGAATTGATCACCTCTTTCAAATCATCAGTTGTTAGCGCGTGAGGTACATGCCAGTTTTCATCCATCAAGTCAGTAGTTGAAGAAACCGTCTTCCAAGGCTTTTCATTACGTTCTTCACTATCTGCATCAGATAGTATTCCCATGCCATGCCAAGGACGTTGCGTGCTAGACTTTCGGCCAGCATGGGCTATTTGAATAGCAGGTGTAGCTCCGAATTGTTTCAAGAAGTTAGTTACACGAGCCATTGCTGAGATATGTTTATCGGACCATATACCAGCGTCTCCGTAAGTTATACGCCCGCGCTTCTCAACGGCTGTGGCCTCAATAAAAACAATCCCTGCGCCACCGAGTGCATACTGTCCTAAATGGACTAAGTGCCAGTCATTAACCATTCCATCATTACCGCTGTAAGTGCACATAGGTGAAATACATACACGATTACGAATTGTCAGACCTCGCAACTCTAGAGGCTGAAATAGTAGCGGTTGGGTATTGGTTTGCATTGGGATGGACCTATATCAAAAAAAAAACAATATTATTCAAGTCCATTTTGAGTCTTTACGTTAGGTATAAATAGAGACTCTAACGGCCTATCGTGAATAAACCACTAGTGACAAATGAAACCACCATCGACTGGTAGAGATATGCCAGTCACATAAGAGGCATCGTCAGAGGCTAAAAACAATACTGCAGATGCTATTTCCTCTGGTTTTGCGAGCCGGCCCATGGGAACTTCCGCCCTGTACTTTTCTGTATTCTTTGCACTTTGAGCAGCATCTGCTCCACGACTCAGAAATTTTGGCAGCATAGGTGTGTCTGTAAGTCCAGGGCATATAGTATTCACGCGAATATTTTCTTTAGCTAAGCGATAAGCCATAGATCTGGTCATGCCCACAATGGCAGATTTCGTCGCCGAGTAAACTGGACTGAGCATTGAGCCGACCAATCCACCGATTGAAGCAGTGAATATAATAGATCCACCGCCAGCAACACGCATCGGCTTGATTACTTCTGCTGCTGTCAGGAATGCTGATCGCACGTTAAGATCCATGGTTTGCTCGTATTGATCAAGCTCAACTTCCTCTATGCCAGTCGGCCCGGGACAACCGGCATGAGCCCAGAGCACATCTATACCTCCGAGAGCATTTCTTGCTTCAATCATACTGCTGCGACAAGAATCGGAATTCGAAAGATCTGCCAGTATCCCATGGGCTTCGCCACCTGCGTTACGAATTTCGTCGATTGTCTCGTTCAAAGAGTCCTGATCTATATCAACGGCAGCTATTTTTGCTCCCTCCGCCGCAAATCGAATGCTACCAGCACGACCCATGCCAGATGCAGCGGCTGTAATAATCACCCTTTTATCTATCATTCGCATTACTAATTCTCTTTAACGAAAGGTGTTTCAGGAACTGGGTTTAGTGGGCCCTCACCCTTAAACCATGATTTTAAATTATCATTGATCATATCTGCCATCACTCTCCACGTGTGGTCTGACGCCCCCGCAAGATGTGGCAAGATAAACACATTACTAAGTTCAAGTAGATCTGGCGAAACATTTGGCTCATTCGCAGTTACGTCTAATCCCGCCCCCATAATAGTTTGGGATTTAAGTCCTTCTATTAAAGCCTGCTCATGAACGATGGTACCACGACCAACATTGATAATTATACCATCAGACCCTAACGCTTGAAGTATATTGGTATCAACAGCGGCGCAAGTTTCAGGCCCACCAGGAGCGGCAATTATAAGAATACTAACATCCTCAGCCATTTTGAGAAGTGATGGATAATAACAGTATTGTGAATCTGTCTGTTTCTTTCGTCCATGGTAGACAACTTCAAGATCAAAACCGGCGCATCTTTTTGCTATTGCTTTACCTATGCGTCCTAGTCCGAAAATTCCTACCTTACGATTCCTCAGCGAAGCGGTTAAGGGATAGCGACCATTGGGCCACTTGCCATCTCGGACAAATATATCAGCGTTTCGAAACTGTCTTATGACCGTAAGTAAAAGTCCTATAGCAACATCAGCCGTATCCTCAGCAGCAGCACCAGGTGTATTAGTAACCATTATGTTACGTTTTATGGCTGTGGGAATATCGATAGAATCATACCCCGCCCCAAAAACAGTCGTAATTTCTAAAGCAGGAAAATTAGATAAAAAATTAGAGTCTTGTTTCCAAGGGTACGGCTGCCCCGCAATCCCTCGAATTAACGGTCCTATTTCTTTCAGAAATAATGCTTTGTCTTCAATCTCCCACCATCGATGGACTGTAAACGTATTTTCAAGCTCTACTGCACTCCGATCAACACCGTGAGGTCCAATTTGTAATATGTGTACATCTTTGAGCATCATATTAGGGGAGTAGTCCTGGGAGGATATGTTTTTAATTTGCAGTTTTTGCTTTTGAGAATAATCGAAAAAAATTATTAGTTGTTATCTCTGCAAGTTCACTGCGTGAGAGTCCCTTCAACTCAGCAACCAGCTCTGCTGTATGTGCAACGAAAGCTGGCTCATTAGTTTTACCTCGATGGGGTACGGGAGCAAGATATGGGCTATCAGTTTCAACTAAAATACGGTCGAGGGGCACATTTTTGGCTAATTCCCGTAAGTTACTAGCGTTCTTAAATGTGATGATTCCTGAGAAAGAAATATAAAGACCTAAGTTCAGCGCTTTCTGAGCGAGTTCCTCACCAGAGGTAAAACAGTGTATTACTCCCTTGAAGATGCCTTTACTCATCTCATCACTTAGAATATCAGCCGTTTCAGTATCAGCCTCACGAGTGTGAATAATGACAGGCAAGTTGGCTTTGCGTGCAGCATCAATATGGATACCAAAATTTCGTTCCTGATCTGCGCGTGGGCTGTATTCATAGTAAAAATCTAGTCCAGTCTCTCCAAAAGCAACAACTTTGGGGTGCTTTGCAAATTCCAAGAGTTTCCCTACATCCGTCGCTGGCTCAACACCAGCCTCATGCGGGTGAATTCCAACCGAACATGACACATTCTCGTAACGTTCAGCTATTTTCAAAACATCTTTAAATTTAGTGATTTTTGTACCAATAGTTAGTAAATGCCCAACTCCAGCTCCTTTGGCGCGCGCTAGGACAGCATCTGTATCACTTGATAGTTCAGGAAAGTCTAAATGGCAGTGACTATCGACAAGAGGAGTTATTACGTTCATCTAGTCCTCTCTTCAGACTTAGCTATGTAGCGTGGAAATACCCCATGGGGTACAGGCAATTTAATACCACTTTTAAGGGCACTACCCTCTCCAAGAGAGGTAAACATTCTATCGTCATCGGGTACAGACAATTGATCTAGTAGAATACTCATGGCTTGTGGAGTAAATGGTTGCATCAATATTGCTATGTGGCGCGTAGCCTCTACTAGAATATAGAGTACCGTTTCCATTCGGCGAATATTAGTTTTCTTTAATACCCAAGGGGCTTGCATGTCTACATAGACATTAGCCATACGTACAACGCTCCAAATTGATTCTATAACCTCATGGAATGCTTGACGGTCCATGGACTCTCGACACAGAACAACAAGGCTATGACACGAATTTAATAGATCCTTGTCTTCTGTTGTAAGATCTCTCGCCTCTGGTAATACACCATCAAGATTCTTGGCGATAAAAGACAGTACGCGCTGAGCTAAGTTTCCTAGTTCATTTGCTAGTTCACCATTAATGCGCCGAGAGATTGCTGCCTCAGAAAAATCTCCGTCGTTTCCAAATGGGACCTCTCGCATCAGAAAGAAACGCATTTGATCAAGGCCGTACTCAGCCACCATATGGTTAGGGTCGATAGCATTGCCTAGAGATTTAGACATTTTTTGGCCCTCTACTGTCCACCAGCCATGCGCGTAGACTTTCTTTGGTGGCATCAAATTAGCTGCCATCAAAAAAGCTGGCCAATAAACACAATGAAAACGGATAATATCCTTTCCTACCATATGATGGCATACAGGCCAGAATTTCGCGTAATCATCTTTCAAGGTCGGATAACCTAAGGCAGTTAGATAATTTGTAAGAGCGTCAATCCATACATACATGACGTGTTTAGTTTCTCCTGGAACTGGAATTCCCCAGGAAAAAGTGGCCCTAGAAATCGAAATATCTTTTAGGCCTCCCTTAACAAAACTATATACCTCGTTAAATCTACTCTGCGGTCCAATGAAATCAGGATTCGAGTCATAGAATGCGAGTAATTTATCTTGCCATTTAGAGAGGTCGAAAAAATATGTTTCTTCTTCCATCCACTCAACTACAGCCCCCGTGGGAGCTAGATGATCACCAGAGGGGCTTTGGGTAAGCTCCGCTTCGTCGTAATAAGCCTCATCGCGCACTGCATACCAACCAGAATACTTCCCCATATAGATATGACCTTTATCGGATAGTTTTCTCCATAGAGCCTGGCAGGCGCTCTTATGTCTTTGCTCTGTCGTACGGATAAAATCATCGTTCGATATGTTAAGAGTGGCCAATAATTCACGGAAATTATTAGAATTCTTGTCACATAGTTCAATTGGATCTAAATCATTATCAGCAGCAGCTTTTGCCACCTTCTGTCCATGCTCATCAGTACCGGATAAAAACTTTACTTCATATCCGTCAAGGCGCTTAAATCGCGCCAATACATCGCAGGCTATGGTTGTGTAAGCATGGCCTATGTGCGGCTTATCATTCACATAGTAGATCGGCGTAGTGATGTAATACGGCGCAGTCACTAATCACTCCTATAAAACTCATACTTAGCAGTAGCAAACATACCGTAAATATGCGCTTCGAAATAAACTCTTATTCAATCCTGGAATATAGTAGCACGTAATCCGGGGGATCAAGCTGCCCTC
>PASS01000005.1 GCA_002712165.1 Fidelibacterota bacterium | reverse complement strand
GGATCGACTGGATCGACTGGATCGACTGGATCGACTGGATCGACTGGATCGACTGAATCGACTGGATCGACTGAATCGACTGGATCGACTGGATCGACTGGATCGACTGGATCGACTGGATCGACTGGAGGAACGGCAGATTCCGGGGACATACCGGTGGTCCACGTGCTCGGCGGCGGGGAGCGGGCGATGGCGGCATTTCAGAGCGCGCTCCAGGCTTCGCACCCTGGCGGCGGCAACGGTGACGGAGAGGAAGACGGACCCAAACCAAAATGTGTAAACATTGCAAGCAATGAAGAATGTATGGTATTAAATTCGAATGAATGCGGATTACATAATTCTTGTGAATTGAAGAACGCCATTGATTGGGCATGTCGGACGAGAGGAGATGCAATATGCACAACCGATGACGGCTCGCTGATCGTGCCCGCCGATAGCAGCGACCCCCCTGACCCTAATTTTGTTGGGACTGATATATCGAGATACTATGGAGCTAGATGTAACAAAGAGGACGAGGTGGGGGCCTTCGAATTTGAACATTGTCTTAATAATTCTACGAATGAAAGTTGTATTATTGAAGATGATATAGAATTAATTATTCATAGTTTCAATGATTTTATAATAACCATTCAACCAAACTATTCTTTTTTAAACAGAATAGCAGAGTACACGGATCAGGATGCGCCCGCGCCCAATCCGATTGGGCATCGTGAAGCCGAATATAATGAATCCGGTGTATTTAAAGTTAAGTTTAATGAAGGTGGTGAATGTAATCCACCTGGCTGGTTAGACGGTACACCTTTAAATATGATATTTGAGGTTATCATATCTAATCAGATGATTGATGAGGGCGTAACCCCTAATATAGGGAGCACTTATAATCAGTTGAAGGCCGACTGGACAGAGGTAATGGATAGTATCGATGATCTTAACTTTCATACCTGCAATCTGGGCCATGAAGAGACTATTATACAAAACTATCTAGATACTTTCTTTAGAGATAATATGAGGGAATGGGCAGGAGCAGGGGCAGGAGCAGGAGCAGGAGCAGGAGGAGCAGGAGCAGGAGCAGGAGAAGGAGCAGGAGCAGGAGGAGCAGGAGGAGCAGCAGAAGGAGGAGCAGGAGCAGGAGCAGGAGGAGGAGCAGCAGGCGCAGGCGCAGGGTCGGGTACTAGCCTGGAATTGAACTACTATCCGTGGAGGAGTTGGATTGAGTTTATAAATGGCGCACCGAATTCAAAGTTTAAGAATGCATTAATAGATAAATTTGATGATATATTACACGCTCACCGCCCAGGATGTAATAAAGCAGCCGCCCGTACGCGCGACCCTGATGACTGCGACGACGAGGGGAGTCTCGTGGCCGCGGAAGGCAGCCCTCGAAGGTGTATGAACTGGAAAGGTGTCCGTGCCACGGATTGCACGGGTGACGGATTGACCACATTGGTCGATGGCCTTGATCGCTGCATAATCCCATCGAAAATCGAATTACGGTTTGTAAGAAGGCACGACCCCTTAAGATTTGATGTACTAGATGGGCTGACAGATGTCGGGGAAACCGGTTGCACTTTAATATTATTAAGTGATAATAGAGAGGAAAATTGTACACGGAATACAGAGTGTAGTTATGTAGAAATTAATGTAAATAATTCTTGTGAATTCGATAATGATTTACCTTACATTCCAGGACAAAATGGTTGTCCTGTTGGTTGTAAATACACACCACCACATGAAAATTTGGATAATTTTAAAACAACATGTTCTCAGGTGGACCAAGGAGAGGCGGGTGGATGTTCTTCAAATAATGTAGTACCTACATGTGGTCAAAAAAATAGAGCAGAATGCGGAGAATTCACTGAAGAAGCTGGGTGTGGGGATGGCTGTAATGTGAATCTTACATGTGATATAGGTGGTATTGATGATAGCGGCAATCGCATACCTGTGGATTGTCCGACCCGTTTTACTCTTAATAAAGATGCATCTATTATAAACTGTAAAGTAACAAAGAACAGTGAGAACAGGTATATATGTGATATCGAGGATACCACGGATACCACGGTAAGGGATCAATGTTGTATATATGATGATGCTTCATGCAGTGATATTGATTCGGATGGTACTAAAACTGATTGTGGATTCCATCAGACATATGATGAGCGTTCAAAAGATGAAAGTTGTACAATGGAGACTACTATAGATAACGGACAAATAACTAAAAGGGAATGTATAATAGAAGGTGATACACATGAACAGTGTTGTATAAATGACCGGTTATGTTTTCCAGGCGAAGATGAAATACAGTCTGATACTCACTCTGGTAGGCATGATTTAAGAAATAAATGTTATAATGAAGTAAATTGTATCTCTGCAGCTACAGCGAATCCGGGGGAGAGTGGAGGTGCTTGTTATGATATGGTATCTGGAAAAATAGTACCGCCTGGTATATGTATTGAGCAATCTAGTGGTTCTAATTGTCTTTATGATAATTGTGAAAGGACTAATAATGACTGGATATGGTTATCGGATATAAATTGTGAAAATGAAACATATGGTAGATATACTAATTTTACTGAAGGGGAACCTATATGTGATTCTATTATAGATGAAGATACGCATCATCATTTGACCCAGTGTCAAATTATAGGTCAGAATGGAGAGATTACGGATGATGGAAGAAGGTGTTGTGTTAAGGAACAGGGACAGATGAATATTAGTAGTAATGGTACAATAACTCATAATAATAAGACCTATAAGATGTTACTCCCAACTCAATATATTAAAGGGGTACGAAGGGAGCAAATCCCGCAGCGGGCGCCGGATGGGCCTATTTTAACAGATCTTGAAATATTAAACTATATTAATACGAATAAGAACGATCGTAAATATGTAGGTTTCTATGTTTACAGCTATATCAATGAGAATAATAAAGTTGAATATAGGAGAGATGCTTTATATCGTAAATTTGGATGGAAAATCTGGGGCGGGGAGGAAGAATTCAGAGTAGGAGCAACGCAGCCGCCGCTGCCGGAGGAGAAGGAAGGGGAGGTCCTCCAAGTTGAGCAAATATTTTATAATGTCACACCCGGAGACGAAACCAATTTAACTGGATCTATAAAGGAATCAATACGACATGTTTTTAGAGAAGGCCACTGGCCTTCGACTTTTCTACGTGGAATATCCAGTACCCACGAACGTGCTAGAGCTAGTCGAAATAGACAAGATCAATTAGCCTATACTGAAAATATTAATCAATTGACTGGTAGAAATATACAAGGTTCATTATCTGAATCATCTGAATCAACCGAATCTAATGATAGTACAGATGAATTAATCGACTTTGAATCCATAAAAGAGACAATTATTCAATATTGGTGGGTTGGTGCAATATTTATAGGTATAATAGTATTTATACTTATAATACGCTATACATCAGGAGAAGGTAATAAAGATAGCCATAAGGCTTCTAAAAAAAGTTAATAAACAGATTCTGTTAATGAATGAGTGTATGGATTAGATCTAAATGGATCTAATAATTTAGGATCAATTTGATTTAGCAATAGTTGAGCATCATTATACTTCATCTTATTTGTAGTTATTTCACATTCTGATTTATTATTTGTAACTTGATATACTTTATCTGGATTAATAGTTGTATTAGTCATGTAATCATTATCTATTTTCTTAATATCTGTATTTAGGGTATCAACGCCATTAGTAAGTTTCGTTAATTCTTGATTAGGTGATCTATTTTTTGAGATAATTTCACGAGTAGGATTTGTTTCTAGCTGTTTATGTGTATATTGATTTGTTTGTGCTGGTATGTAGGATATTCCATCTGGAGTATATGGTTGTAATGTGCCTTGTTTAATAGTATTCTTCATTTCATCTTGAAGGCCTGTTATAGGGCGTTTATTACCGGCAATATTTCCATCATGGTTAAATAGTAATGTATCCTTTAATGTAGTTGATATATTATCTTGAATACCCATTATAGGTAATTTATTTCCAGTACTAATATTTCCCTTTCTATTATAGATAATTGTATCCTTTAATGTAGGTTTTAATCCATCATTTGGATACAATGTACTTTGTTCTGTACCTTTTATATTTCCCTCATATGTCCTTTCACATGTAATTTCTCTTTCATTTGGATTGAATTCATACCCTAATTCTTTATAATCTATATTAGGTGCTGTAGGCCCTGTTGTATTAATGATTGTATCAGACTTAAGTTGTTGATTTGTAGATTCCATTACATTTGAATATATTTCAGCATTTTGTGCATTAACATTTGATGTTGGATTACTTAATTCGTTTTTATTTAAATGATGTCTATTAGTCTCGGGTAATATATATTCAGACTTCTCTGTTGGAGCAATAATAGTACCAGTTGTTACGAAGTTTCTAGATGGTGAGTTCTTATAATAGGATGGAGGATCATATTTTTGCATAATAGGTTCAATACCTGGTTTACTAGTTAATGATTTACCAGGTATTAATCGATTATTATATGTTTGTTGTCTATTTAATAGATTCCGTCTATTATCAATTGAATTAGTCTCGGCCACTAATCTACTTATATCATTATTAATAGGTGATTCTTTACTAATAGGTTGTACATATTGATTCGTATTTGGTAATCTTACATCATGCTTTGTAGTAGATAAATTATACCGACTTGTATCATCTGGATTATATAAATTATTACCTACAGTACTTTCTTTATATTCAAATGGATTAAATAATGGTTCATTTTCTGTTTTATTTTTCTTATAGATTGCAGCATACCCTCCCATATGCTCTTCAAATCTACTTTGAATGGGATTATTTCCATTAGTTTCAGGTTGTGGTACATACCCTTGATTATTCCGTAAGAAGTCACTTGGGGATATTTGAGCTTGGAATCCAAGCCCTTCATCATAATTATTAACTATTTCAGTTAATTTATTAATACCTCCATTCTTATAAGCATTAAAAGTTTCTAATAGTATTATACCATCATTACCTAATGAAGATATAAAAGTATTAATATTTTCTATATCATTTTTGGAAAGGTTTGATTCAAATTGTATAATATTATCATATAACATAATGATTTTCTCACGATATTGTTTTTGTTTTAGGTTACGTTGTATATCGGATAAATTATTATAATTAGATAAATCATTCATTTTCATAGTAAATTGAAAAGCATTTACTAACATTGTATAGTATTCTTTTTCTAATTTTGTAGACTTTGATATTACGGTATCAGATAATCCCATTAATCTATCAACACCAATATCTACATTTGTAATATTATATACATTCTTATTATTATTAAGGAGTTCATTAGCAGTTGTTAGTTGTATACCTTTACTTTCATCATAGTTATTTGTATCGTATACATTATTATGTGTTGGTAATTGAAGTTCGGGGGTTAGTTCACCATCTATTGTATCATTATTTTCTTTAGAATCATTTAGAATATATCCAGTGCCTATAATACCTAATATAATAATAGCTTCCATAATATATCTATATATATATAATATTTATAAAAATTTATTTCTTTTTAGTAGATTTGATATTTCTTTAGGTAGTGTATTATCTTTAAATAATGTAACCATTTTATTAGAGTTAAAATAACCGACTAATGTAAAATGAATTTCGTTGAAGTAATTTAATATAATTGTTTTATTAGCAGGGTTATATCTATGGAGTGTATTATATACATAGTATTCTTTATGAATAGTATTAACATAGAGTATTATGATATTAATATTAAATAAATTAATAAATTTATCTAGAAGTAGATAATCACCCCAAGTATTACTACTTTTTATAATATTTATAAACTGATCGTATGTGATAGTATATGGATCCCATTCTTCATCAAAATCATCATTATCATAGTATATTTTGTACATATTAACCATTTCATTATAATTAGAATATGATATAGATTTCGATAATCTATCTCTTAGTATATTACTGGTATAGTATTGATCATTATCCATAGTTGAATTCAATGCATATGATATACAATTAAAAAAGCAATCACCCTTTCCCCCGCAATCAATTTCTCCAAATAAGGAGTTCTTTGGTGGATTGTAACTTGTTTTATTTAATAACTTAATCCATTGAATATGTAACTTTTCCCAACCAACCTTATTTAATATTTTATGCCAATTTAATTTTGTTACTTTATATTTACGGTTATTTTTTAGATAATATGTTTTATTATCTTCAATAAATATATCTTCTGATAAATAATATATATCCATAATTAATTCATTGAGATATATATTTAAATAAAAATAAAGTTAAAATTAATAATTAGATTAAAGGTTAACAATTATATGAATAATTATCAATTAAATGATTCACAGTATTTTCACCAATACGATTAAATGGTTCAATAGAATTATCCTGTGGATTAATAGATAAATTATACCATCTATTTTTCCCTATCCCTCTAGATAAACATGTTGGTGTGGATAACCTAGTATTTACTGTATTTAATTCACCAACAGGAGATATAGTATTCTGTTTTTTTTCAAATGAATTATATATTAAGTCCTTAGTTAGATGTTTATCCATATTTAACATTTGTGAATTAATATCTATTAAATCTCTTTCATTTTGTTTTCTTTGGTTCATATTGATAGTACTATCTAATGGGATAGATTTATTTAAGGATTCTTTGATATCAGGTAAAAAGGTATATATTAATACACCATTAGATATATATTGTTGTTCTAAGTCTTTATAATTCGTATTTTTTTCTAATTCTTTTAAACATTCACTTGACATACTATATTATAATATATATATTTATTTATTTCTTTATTTATTACCACATCTTTTATTGTAATCTAAATTTCTCATAATCTCTCTAGATGGTAATCCACCACGAATCCAATCACTTCTATTATCTTCAGGTATTATATGAATTGGATTTTGTATAGATCTAATTGTTAAAGTATTTTCTGGATAAAAGGCATGATTTGATATGTTCTTTTGGTCAGTTTCACTCTTATGATTACATGCTTTTTCTATATATGTATCATCTGATTGGAATAGTTCTGTTTCTTTATCAACATTATACTTCCCCCTTATGTATGGACCACCCGATATTAATCTTGTTTGTAATTGATTAATGTAACGTTTATCAGTTTGAATACTACGCTTTAATGATGTATCATCATCAACATTGCATCCATTATTTCCAACAGATGATTGATTATTTCCTCTACTTGGTGATGAAAAAACCCCTACCTCATTTAATAGTATAGTATTATGATTTGTATCATTACATGTATCGTTATTTGTATTTAGTAGATTATATCTACCAGGTCCCATAGATTGTATTGTTTTAGCAGTTATCTCACATTGATCATCCTCTAATGATGTTAGATTATTTATATTTAATGCATTTAAATTAGAATTTTGTATATCCGTCATTATATGTTATATATATATATTTTTTTTTAATAATATATTCATGGAAATATTTATAACTCTTTTATAGTTTTAATTCTTTTCTATAAAGAATATCATTCATATAAAAGGATAGTATATGAAATCCCTGTATATAGGCATGCACACTCATTCTTTATATAATAGCCTAATCGGAACCAGAACCGACTGGAGTACGTGATATTCCACTCCATCCTCCCAAACCTGGAGCCGCAGCCGCAGTCGCTGCTGCATTCGCAGCCGCTGCCGCATTCGCATCCGACGGGTTCGAAGCCGCAGTCGCTGCTGCTGCAGCCGCCGCCGCGTTCGTGGAAACAGTTGCACTGGAGAGAGGTGAAATACCTTTATCTCTTGGGGCTCTTACAATAGCACGTCTTCCATAAGAGCTTCCATCACAATCATGTACATTCCCTTCTTTGCAAGTATTATTATCACCATAACACCAATTAGCAAATGCAACAGTATCCATAGGCTTTCCACCATTCGGTAATGGAATGAATTGTCGTAATGAGTTATTTTTATTAAAGAATAGATTATTACTATCGATATATATTCCATCATTAAATTTACTATTCATTAGGCTATTTATAGATGCATTATCATGTGTTGTACAGGGTTCCTTATTTGAGTCCTCTGTAAATAATAAGTTATTCATGAACGGATTATTCTCAGTAGGTAGAATACATGATGTATTAATACCATCTATTAAATACTGTATATTATTATCTAAATTTGGATATAAGTTTGAATCTGATTGATATTTAGGTTCATTCATATTGACGAAATTATTAATAGTATCTAAATTCTTAGGGTTATTATGGTTATAAATAATCATAGTTATTATCATAATAATCAATGGAAAACAGAATACAGACTTTTCTCTATTAATGATAAATATAATAATACTATATAATATTGAGAACCTTAATACAGCATTTAACTTCCTTGTTAATGAATAGTTTTTTAATGGTAAGAATTCTAATATAAATTGCTTATTATAAATTATAGAAATATCATTATACCAAAAATTATGTACCATATAAATTATATTATATAATAATTATTGTTTATTTACATTTATCGATTTCTTTTCTCCTTCTTTTTGTTTTAATTTTCGCTGTAATCTTTCTTTCGTTTTATTTTTTTTTATATTAATATTTTTTACATTTTTGTTATTCTTTGGTTTTTGTGATTCTACATTTTGTGATTGTTGCATACCTTGTATATTTTTAAACATTGGATTATCCTTAAAACTAGGGAATAGTTTTTGTGCTTCTTCTTCCATATCTGTATTATTATATTCTCCACTCTCCATCTTTTCTTGTAGTGTATTATTTATAGTACTAAATATATTTGAAAACTTATCAGGTTGGAAAAGGTTAGCCATAATATCATCTGGATTCGATGATCCACTTATATCTCCAAGTATATTTTCCATATTAATTGATGAGGCTATATCATGTGCTAATGCGCCTATATTAGTATTATTTAATATTTTATGAAAGTCATCACTATTATCGGATTGTTTTTCGTGATCAGTATTTACTGTATTATTAGATATATTACTTTTTAATTGTTTTATTCTTTTTAGATCATTTATATCCTTTCTTTTATGTTTTTTATTACTATCACCTTTAAGTAACTCTTTTAATTCATTACTAGAATTCATGTTAATAGATATAATTGAAAATGTTTGAAGGTATTTCCATATTATTTGTTTCATATCATCATTAAATACATTATCCCATAGATCTTTTAAATCTATATGTTTTAGACTTAATTGATCTAAAACAGATGGATCTTCATTAATAATAGAATCCATATTAGTATCAATATCTTTTATAAAGTCTTCTATAATATGATTATCTGTTTGAGTAGTGATTTCATCATCATTTAAGAATGATTTATAGTATTCTATAAATGAATTATTATCTATTAGAGGATTTATATCATTGATAAATGACTTAAATGAGTTATATAATTCTTTTTGTATATTATCCATATAAATTATTAATAATTTATAATTAAGATAATAACGCAATTACATATTACGGGCGTTTTGTAAATCTTGTAATCTATTATTAAACTCAATTTGTTTATCATTTTGTGTTGATATTGGCTCAGATTTACCTTCAATATTACATGACATATTATTATCATCATGTTCAAGAGAAGCATATGATAATGTATCATAATTATTATCATCTATGGATGAGAACCCTAATGCACATGATCCTCCAAAACAGAATCCATTTATATCTTCTTCACTTTCATTTGTATTTTTTTCTTTCACTCCGTTTGAATTATTATTATCATTCTTATTTATACTAGTTCCATTGAGTTCACCTTCTTTTTGTTCAGTTCCATTATCTTTATTCCCCGTACCTCTCTTCTCATTAATTATATAATCTATAAATTTAAATAACTCACCTCCTGGTAAATATTTATCATCAATAATCATACATGGAACAGATTTAATTATATTAGGATAAGGAGATGTATCAATATCAATCACTGGTATATTAATAATATCTTTATTCTTATGTAATATAACTAATAATTCATGACAGTATTTACACCTTTTACTAATGTATATTTTTTCGCCCATTATATATACTATATATAAATTATTAACTTATATTTAAACAAATAAATTTGATAATAATAATATATTATTATTTATAATGGATAAGTTTACGATTGATTACAATATAATCAATGAAACAGGGAATACATTAGTATTTGATATTAAAGGTTCATCAAAATATGGATTAGATAAGTGTTTAATTAATGCAATACGTAGAGTATTATTAAGTTCCATAGATGTAGTTGGTATTGAAGAAAAAAATATCATTATTAAAAAAAATAATACAACATTACATAATGAGTTTATTAAGGATAGAATATCATTATTAGTACTCTATATGAATAGTAAGGAATATATGTTTGACTATCTATTTGAAATAAATAAATCTAATGAAGGTACTGATGTAAAAAAAATTACTTCTCAAGATATAAAGGTATATCCATTAAAAAAAGAAATTAAAGAAGAATTGATGAAGGAATTGGATGGGGATGACCGTACACTATTTCATAAATTAAGTAATGATAATGATATAAAATATTATGATACAGTAAATGAATTATCAAATATAGAAAAGGATAAAATTTTTAGACCATTTGAAATGAATCAAAAACAATATTATTCATTAATTACGGAATTATCTATTAAAGAATCAGACACAGATTACCCAGAATTACACTTATATGCATTCCCTAGTATATTAAATAGTACTATTAATTCAAAATATAATAATATTATAACTTATTATACATTTAAAAAGGATAATAAACTACTAAAGAATAAAATAAAAGAAGCCATCGATATTGAAAAGGTAAAAAAAGAGGATATAGATGAATTTCAGCAAACATTTAAAATAAAGAATTCTGAAAGATATTATCATAGAGATGCATTAACGGACCCCTATTGGTATGAGTATTCTATTGAATCATACAATTATGAAACACCTAAAGAACTGTTCATAAATGCATTAAATATTATCAAAACACAATTAGATCAATTAATAAAGGATTTAAATATATTAATAAAAGATCCAAATAAGACGGAGACTACTATTAATTTATTAAATAATGATAATACATATCAAATCAAAACAACAAAACATTCTGAATCAATAATTTCTATATTACAGTCCCATATATCAAGATATAATATAAATGATCAATCATTTATATCATTATTAGGCTATAAACGTGTTCATCCATTAGAAGATACTATAATACTGAATATGATGATTAAACCAAATAATTATGATAATAGTCAGAATGTTAACTATATTATACAGTTCATTTTAAAAGGTATAGAGGAGATAACTAATAATATTAGTCTAATGATAAATGTGGCTACTCAAAAATTATAGTAATTTAATGTAAATATTAATTTATTAATATTTAATCTATCAGTATAGTTACAAATATATTTAAAATTTATTTTATTTCCTAACCTTTTATATTCATTATGTAGTTCAAATAATAATGGTTTTAATTGAAATGGTATATCCTTTAATTTAATATCTTTTATTATGAAGTACTTTGAATAGTTACTATGTAATTCATTCCTAAGAATAGATAGTAATGAATTATATTTAT
>PASS01000066.1 GCA_002712165.1 Fidelibacterota bacterium | reverse complement strand
GCTATGATGTGCACAGCCTTCAGCCATGGATAGGCACTCGCCAGAAATTCGAGCATGTAATTACTCCTGTGAGAACACTACCACTTTACGACAGGTGGCATACTCATCAAATAGGCATCAGGGTTGGCGTCTGTGGCAAAGCCGAATTTTGTGCCACGGTCATAAACCAAGTTAAACTCGACATAGCGACCACGCTTATGAAGTAGCTTATCACGGTCCGCTTCAGTGAACGGTGTGTCTTTACGACGCGCGACAATACGCGGGTAGACATGCAAAAGGGCCTCGCCGAGAGCCCGCTGAAAGTCTAAATCCGCATCAGCATTTTTACTATTGAGATCATCAAAGAATATCCCACCAACGCCCCTTGGTTCTTTTCGATGATGTAAGTAAAAGTAACGATCACACCACTCTTTGTATTCTGTGTATGCATCTGGCCGATACGAATCACATGCCGCTTTCATGGCCGCATGAAATTCTTGAGTATCTTCATCAAATGGAAAAGTTGGAGTAAGATCTGCACCGCCACCGAACCAAAGCCTACTAGTTTCCATGCAGCGAATATTCATATGTACTATCGGCGTGAAGGGGTTTCTCATATGAGAAACTAATGAAATACCGCAGGCGGAAAATTGACCCTTCGACTCTGTAGCTCCAGGGATTTGTGGAATCGATTCTTTTTTTAGAGTGCCCCAAACGTGGCTAAAATTAACGCCAACTTTCTCAAACACTTCGCCGCGCATCATTCGCATCCGCCCGCCGCCCTTGAGCCGATGATCCGAAGGCCTTTGCCAATTAGTCCTCTCGAACTTAGCACCTGTATCCAAGCTTTCAAACGTCGCACAGATTCGATCTTGAAGGTTGCGATAGTACTCACCCGCTTTTGCGGCGAACTTGGCAGAGGGCAAATCTCCAATTGATTTTTCACGCGACGTCTTAGTCATACTCGACACCTACTAGTGTAGTGTAACGCTTTTAGCACCGTGATGTACGTTCATGAACATAATCTACTAACCTGGCCACTGCGTCCGGAGGGGTTTCAGGCCAAATTCCGTGCCCTAGGTTAAAAATATGTCCGGGCACGGTACCAGCATCAACCAGAACATCATTAATCCGCTGGTAAAGGGTATCTTTAGGTGCAAACAGTAATGCGGGATCTAAATTTCCCTGTACTGCTTTACCCTCTCCTAAAATGCCGCGCGCTTCAGCGATAGAAACTCGCCAATCTAATCCGACAACATCCACATCCAAACCGGAAATCACATGGAGATTAGCGCCACCTTGATTTGCAAAGTAAATTAATGGCACGTCAAGTCCTGCCAAACCTTCGACAATCCGTCGCACCGGGGGCATAGCGTAATTTGCATAATCTTGAGGGCCAAGAAGCCCGCCCCAGGATTCAAACAGCATAAGGGCCTGGGCCCCAGCGGCAGCTTGGGCACGCAAATAAACAATCATTGCGTCCGCCAAACGGTCTAACAAAAGCGCCGAGGTGGCAGGCTCTGCATGCAGGAATGAACGTGGCTCAGCAAATTCTTTTGAGGGTTTGCCAGCCACCAAATAGCAAAAAAGCGTAAAAGGTGATCCAGCAAACCCAATTAAAGGAACGTTATCCGGTAGTTCACTTCGCACTATCCGGATAGATTCCATTACAAATGGGACGTCTTGCTCAGGCACCAAGGGTCGCAGCGCCTCCACTTGCTTTAGGGACCGAATCGCTTCTTCTACTACTGGCCCTGGTTTAAATTCTAGCTCTACACCCATGCCCTGCAGTGGCGTCATAATGTCGCTGAAAATAATTGATGCATCAAAATCATAGCGCCGCAGCGGCTGAAGTGTGACTTCCGCCGCCAGTTCTGGAGTACGTGTAAGAGTTACAAAATCTACCTTTTCACGAACTTTTCTGTATTCCGGTAAATAACGGCCAGCCTGACGCATAATCCACACTGGCGTATGCGGTACCGGCTGTTTGCGGCAAGCTGAGATAAATGGGGAAGACACAGTCTCGACCACTTTAGCTTGTGGTTGTGCCATCAGTATTTCCTATTCCGAATTTGCATTAATCATTCCTCTTGATGCATTGCTGTTTTACGGCGCTCATCTGCTTCTTTCAAAGCTCGACCAGCACCTTTGGCTAGAAGATCTTCGGCCAAGCACTGCCCAGCTTTTAGGGCATCGTTTAGCGGTAACGATGTGCGCGCCTTGACAAGGTCAGTTCCGTCCAGACTGCAAACAGCTGCATAGATACTGATCGAATCTCCAGCCACCGTCGCGAGTGTTCCAACAGGTGCTTGGCATCCGCCTTCAAGACATCGTAAGAGACTGCGTTCAGCATCCACCACAAAACGAGTAAGCTTGTGCTCCAGTGGACACATCCATTTGATCACACTCTCATCGCCAGTGCGGGTAGTTATGGCTACAGCCCCCTGCGCAGCAGCAGGTGGGAAAATATCAATAGGCAGACGCGCCGAAATTCGGTCTCCCAAACCCAGACGCTTCAGCCCTGCGGTAGCCAAAATTATGGCATCATACTCACCGTTATCCAGTTTGCGCAGCCGAGTAGGTACATTGCCCCTCAATTCAGCATGCCTGAGATCTGGCCGCACGTTGGCAGCAAAGGCGCGACGACGGAGGCTGCTAGTACCAAGACGCGCGCCCCTTGCCAAACCCTGTAAATCAACGCCACTCCTGGTAATAATAGCATCGTGCGGGTCTTCCCGCTCAAGAACTGCCGCCAAAAATGTTCCTTCTGACGGGACCGTAGCAAGATCCTTCAAGCTGTGTACAGCCGCATCAATTTTTCCAGTGACTAGAGCTTGATCTAGTTCCACCGTGAAGAACCCGCGGCCACTAGTTGCCCAAAGTGGAACGGTTTTATTAAGGTCTCCGCTAGACTTTATTTTTATAATTTCCAGAGGCGGCGCGCCTGGGAGTGCACTTATTTTTTTTAATACATCTTCGGCTTGCCACATGGCCAATTCGGAATCCCGGGTGCCGATGCGTAAGATTTTCATGATCTTTGCTCTTCACCTTTTGGTGCAAAACGGTAGCCTACTCCACGGACAGTTAGGAAATGATGGGGAAGGTGTGGCTTTCGCTCAAATATCTTGCGCAATCGCAAAATAAAATTATCAACAGTACGTGTGGATGGAAAAACCTCATAGCCCCAGACTGTTTCTAATAAATCTTCGCGAGTGATAACTTCGTCAGGGTGTTGAGCAAGTACTTTTAAAATCATTGCCTCTTTTTCTGTGAGGTCATGCGTCACCCCGTCCCAAGATTTCGCGCGGAAAGTGTTGAAATTAATTTCATTATCCGCAAAACGTAAAATACCGCCGGCTATGGGCTTTTCAGTCGACGTCTTGTACCACTGCCACCGGCGCAGAATAGCACGGACGCGCAATACAAATTCATCAAGGTGAAACGGTTTAGTTAGGTAATCATCACCCCCTGCCTCAAGACCACGTACCCGGTCATCAGGATCACCCCGTGCGGTAATAAAGAGGACCGGTGTGTTTTTACCTTTTGCTCGCAACGCACTGCATAAATCAAAACCGTCTAAATGTGGTAACATCACGTCAAGAATTAATAAGTCATAATCTTCGGCAATCGCTTTCTCCAGGCCAACGCGGCCATCATAAGCCGTCTCAGTTTTATACCCTTCGGCACGCATATTCTCCGCCATACCTTCGGCAAGGTGAAAATCATCCTCCACAACAAGAATACGGCTCACTATTGTGTCAGAAATGGTGACTTCAGGCATCAAGACACCTGGCCTTGGGAGTTGCGCCACGTCACAGTGAATACGGCACCCTTCCCCTGACCTTCACTATGTGCCTGAATTTTTCCATTTTCAAAATGCATGAATCTCTGGACAATAAACAGGCCTAGGCCAGTGCCCGTTGCGTCGCGACCGCCATGAGATTCTATCCGGAAAAATTTATTGAACAGTTTTGACGCCTGCTTGGGTTCAAAACCGATGCCTGTATCACGCACTTCCAATTCAATACTACCACTAACTTCACGCGCCGATAAGTTAATACTACCATTGTTGGTAGGGACCATTGCGGCTATCGCATTTTCGGCAAGATTACGCAGCACAGTATCAACTGCCATAGGGTCAGCAAATATTTCCAATTCTGGAGACACATCGATCAAGATTTTTATGTTTTCGCGAAGGGCTAACTCTTCAATATTGCTAGTCACGTGTCTGACCGCTTCGCTTAGATTTAGGCGTTCCTTACTAAGATAAACACGGCCCCGATCAAAGCGGGCACTATCTAGAATTTTAGAGACCATATTTTCCATACGACGCAAGTCACCAAGCATGCGTTGTGATAATTGTTGAAAGCGCTCCGTTGAAAGTCCACGAATCAGCATCGTTTCAATGGATAGTTGTAAACTTGCCAAAGGCGTTTTGAATTGATGCGAGACCATCGCTAGAAAATTATCTTGTCGGCGGCGTATATTCGTTTCGTTATTAAGGCCTCGCCATAACACCGCTATGCATGAGGCAAGAACGAGAAGAAAGAATCCACTTTCCCAGGCGTACTGATTTACGTGCCTGCGTCGCTCATTCTCAAGCGCCTCAATAGTCCCCTCAGCAAGTCTTGCGCGACCATCCAAGAATTGCGTATAGGGAAATAAAGTAGCGACTTCACCCTCAGCAACTCCCAAGTCAGCAAGTTTCTGAGCAGCAACAATATTATAACTGTAAAGCATCTTGACCTGATTAGATGTCTGCTGCGCAAATGTCTGCTGATCTATGAACCACCATATGACTTGAGCCACAGAGAATATTTGCAGTGCTATAATGGTTAGGTGTAGAAGTCGGGTTGATTCGGTGCGAAGGGCAGTGAGCATAATGTCAACTTCCAGCCATTGAAACTAGGTAGTGATGGCCGTAAGAGCGGCCCTTATAGCTTGCGCCAACTGTGACACATCATCAGCCGTGTGAGCGAGCGATAGAAACATGACCTCATAAGCAGAAGGCGGTATACAGATACCCTGATTGAGCAAAGCATGAAAGAAAGGCTTAAATGCCTGACCCGCCTTCGCATCAATGGCTTCCGCCGATCGAGGGACGCCACCAGCCTGTAATGATAACCAGAATATTGAACCTGCACGCACAAGGGCTCCCGGAACTGATGAATTTTCAAGCACTGCATTCAATTCCGAGTCAAGGTGCGTACCAAGATCTTCTAGCCGAGACCATGTGTCTTCTCTCTCAAGGACTTTAAGCGTTGCGATCCCAGCAGCCATCGCTACCGGATTCCCTGATAGTGTTCCGGCTTGGTATACAGGGCCTTCCGGAGCCATATTCGCCATAAGCTTGCGTAATCCTCCAAACGCCCCCACGGGCAAACCACCGCCAATTATTTTGCCGAAGGTGGCAAGGTCCGGAGTAATACCGAAGATTGATGCAGCACCGCCTTTTGCTACACGAAACCCAGAAATAACTTCATCAAAAATAAGAATAGCGCCATGAGCTTGAGTTATCTTGCGCACAGACTGAAGAAACTCTTTACGCTGAAGAAGCAGACCATTATTAGCCGGCATGGGTTCTATTATTACCGCCGCTATTTTTTCTCCTTCGGCAATAAATAATTCATGTAGCGCTTCTTCATCATTCAAAGGTAACACGCGAGTGAGGGCAGCAAAGTCAGCAGGTACGCCGGCAGAAGATGGCTTACCTGAAGTAACTAATCCTGACCCAGCAGCAACCAGAAGATGATCCGCATGCCCGTGATAACAGCCGGAAAATTTCACTACCAAATCGCGGCCCGTCGCCCCTCGCGCAAGCCGTATGGCGCTCATGGTAGCTTCAGTACCAGACGAGACAAAACGGACTTGCTCGAGACCCGGATAGGCGCTAACGACCATCTCGGCTAACTCAATTTCAGCGCGGCATGGCGCTCCATATGTAGTTCCGCGAGAAGAAGCTTGCTTTATGGCCTCAACCACTTCGGCATGGGCGTGGCCAAGAATTAGCGGGCCCCAAGAGCCCATGAAGTCCAAATACTTACCGCCCTCTTCATCAAATATATGTGCGCCCTTAGCCTTAGAGATAAAGTAAGGAGCGCCTCCAACGGCGCGAAATGCTCGCACAGGCGAATCGACACCACCTGGAATCACACGGCAGGCCCGTTCAAAGAGACCTGCATTAGTTATGGTGTTCACTAGGATTTTCCTCCAGTTTCTGTTCGCCGCAACATCTTATCTTCACCATCGTTCGATAGAGCACTTTCAACTCCTCGTAGATACGCTTGCACAGCTGCTGGACCTGATTCCGCCGCCAAAGAACGCAGACCTTTTAACGGCACGTGTGCCATCCGCTTAGCAAGCCCGCTGGCCCAAGTTTGCAAGTGATCATCACTTTTCAAAGCTGTACGCGTGGAATTTGGCAATCGCTGAAGGCTTTCAGCAGCAACAGTTTGATAGAGTTCTGCCAGGCGCTGGATCATTGGTGCTGCCTCACGGATCGCATAATCACGCCGCAACCGATCGAGATGCTCATCAACTATCAAGCGTGCGTCAGCCATCTCAGCCAACTTCAAGGTGCGACCCTCGGTAGCGTCAGCTATAATGTAATCCATGCCAATACGCACAATTCCATCAATTTCGGCCTCCATTGGGTCCACGTTAGGTGGTACACCAAGGTCAACAATCAGTGTTCCCCCAGCCGGTGAAGCCAACGCCATAGCTTCCAAAGTATCCCGGTCCAAAACCGGCTCAGCACCTCTAACGGCCGTAATTACTAAATTGTATTTACCGGGATTTTTCTTAAAATCATCGAGCATCCAGGGCGTTCCGGCAATCTCGTGAGCAAAACTTTGCGCTGTTTTAAATGTCCGGTTGACCACATTGATATGCACTCCCTGCTCGCGCAGTAAAATAGCGCAGCGACGCGTCATAGGAGAAACACCAACAATAGCGATATTTTTGTCCGTCTTATCTATGTGGGCAAGTGCACGCTTGATCACTAAGCCCGCCAACGATTCCGTATTGGCTGGGCGAATAGCCTGGCGGTGTACATCCTGAGCTGACCTCAGAGCTTCTCCAAACAGATAGTCCAGTAGTGGGCCGCAGGTTCCAGCGGCTTTGGCGGTACCCCATGCCCTGCGTACTTGGGCGTAAATTTCACGCTCCCCCGGTTGTGCTGAGTCAAGCCCAGCAGCGACTAAAAAGAGGTGTTCAACGGCACCCTCGCCTTCCCATGCCCTGAAAATACGACTCACATCTCTTTCAGGAGTATTGAGAAGCTCACCAATTTTCTGCCGGCAAGTTTGAACGCTCACAGCGTCATCACCAGCCAGAACGAATTCTACCCGGTTGCAGGTTCCGATGTAGGCGATCTCTCTAGCCCCAGTCTGCTTCGCAAATTCTAGCAATCGCTCAGCAAGCCGTTCTGTAGGCAATCCCAGCCGCCCTAGGAGCTCGACGCCAGCCGTCTTGTATGATGCGCCTACGAGAGCGAATCGATTCATGCAGGCTCGATATCACAGCATCTGAGCTGGTATGTCATAGCCATGTCATAGCCGTAAAAATTTGACCCTTGGGCTTGGGCAGCCAGTATGGCATATGCCTTGAAACCACTGGGGATTCGCATGAGCAAACCAAACACCCGCACGGCTGTCGTCATATTCAACCTTGGCGGTCCTGATAGCCCCACCGCTGTTAGGCCATTTCTATTCAATCTCTTCAATGACCCATACATCATTACCTTACCCAATCCGTTTCGATGGCTTATCGCAACCCTAATTTCGACTTTACGAGCAAAGAAGTCACGTGGGATTTACGAACGCGTAGGCGGAAAGTCAGTATTGCTTCCTGAGACCCAGCAGCAAGCGGATGCTCTGCAAAAAATTTTGGATGATCAGCCTGGCGATTCTCGAGTCTTTATATTCATGCGTTATTGGCATCCCATGGCGCACGAGGTTATCGCGGATATTAAGTCTTACGAACCTAACCGCATTATAGTAGTGCCTCTTTATCCTCAATTTTCTACCACCACTACACAAACATCGATTGTCGCCTTAAAGACGGAAGCAAAACGACAAGGAGTCGACATACCAATGGATGTCCTATGCTGCTATCCAACAGCAGCAGGGTTCATCGAGCCCGTGACCAATAAGCTGCGTGACGCATATGAAGCTGCCAAAAACTATGGGAAACCACGTATTTTATTCTCCGCTCATGGCTTACCAGAAAAAATTGTGGCCGCTGGTGATCCCTACCAATGGCAAGTTGAGCAATCGACCAATGCCGTTGTTCAAAAACTTGATATTGAAGATCTAGACTATGCTATTTGCTATCAAAGCCGCGTTGGCCCAGTGAAATGGCTTCAACCGTCAATCGAGGAGGAAATTCGTCGAGCGGGCCGAGACAGTGTACCACTAATAGTCACGCCCATTGCCTTTGTTTCTGAGCATGTTGAGACCCTAGTTGAACTTGACGAAGACATGAAAATAATTGCCGATGAAGCTGGTGTACCTCATTACACCCGTGCCGGTGCAGTAAGAGTGGATGAAAAGTATATTGCTGCACTTGCTAATTTTTCTGAATTCGTTGAAGGTAAAAAATCCCCGTGTTCATGGACTGGTTCACGTATATGTCCGGCCAACTTTACTGCCTGCCCACATACCCATTAGTGCCCAAGGTCACGATTTCTAGGCCCACCCTCCGGCGAACGGTAAAACCAGACCAGTCATAAAGCTAGCCTCAGCTGAAGCAAGAAATGCAATCGTACTAGCTACTTCTTCTGGTTTACCCAAGCGCTTTAGAGGAACTTTACTAGCCACACGCTCAATAAATTTTGGGTCATTGCGCAGTTTCTCAGGAAAGTAGCTTTCGCTTTCCACATAGTTGGGCGCAATGGCATTTACATTAATATTGAACGGTGCCAACTCTTTTGCCAGCGAAACAGCAAGGGCATTGGCCGCACCACGTGCCACGGCATACATCGAATAATTTGGCAAGCCATGAAGAGGTGCTGCAGAGGTAACGAGTATGATTTTACCTCTTTTTCTAGGTTTCATGCACGCTGCAGCAGCCGCACTAAATTGAAAAGGTGCAATAAGCAGTGCTTGAAGGCCACGATACATATCGTCTACCGACGCCTCATCCACAGGCGCTCGGATAGCTGGAAAAAAGTCATTGCTAACCAAAATATCTACAGGACCGAATATTTTCTCAACATCTTCAAAAATATCTGCCGCTTCTTTTGCATTCGTGGTCGTCACTAGCGGATTCTCACTTTCGAATTCCTCACGAATACTTGAATCAGAAAAGCTGGCATCATGACAGACAACCCGGGCGCCCTGTCTGGCCATTTCAAGCGCAGTTGGCAGGCCTACGAAGTGTTGTACATTTGTGATTAGAACAATGTTGTCTTTTAGCAACTACTTACCCCTTTCAATTATAAAATATCCTAGTCTAAGTCTTACTAGCGGCCTACGCAGTTCCAATGTGCCAGTAAGTTTTGATTGCCTTTAAATTCGAATATGTAGAAACAGTTATCCATCATAAACCCATCTATCATCAATTTCAGAGTCATATCGCCGAAATTCCAAATCTGACTCAGCTGGTTATCTGCTCGCGATCTGAAGTCCTTTACGATTTAGCCGTAATTCATTTCATAAAAGGTTGTTTGATACGGGGCCGACAGGCGTGTATTGGTAGCATACTGGGCTTAAGCATAGGATGAAAGGAATCGCGTTGGACCACATAACCCGCTACGACAAAATGCCTATACCACCGGTAGAAGATCATACGACTTATATCGAGGCGGGCGCAGTTCGGATCGGAATCGAGTACCGTATTCTGACTGATGACCTAGTCGCCACAATGCGACCTGCGTTGCAATCTGCATCTGGTGGTGATGAGGGTAAGTTGGTAGAGTTGGACGACTTCGGTGTCTCATTGCATGTGTTTGCTGGATACAAGGGACAACAAAAAGAATACCTACGATTTGATTGTTTCAGTGAAGATCCCCACTACCACTACGTTGATTGGGACAAGAATGCTAACGAGGTGCTACATATTGACCCGATAGCCAATGGCGATGCACTGGTGTGGGCACTTGAACGTATCAGCACGCGCCTACCACAAATGCTCGAACGAGCGGGTGCCGCTGACATAGCGCAGCTTGTTGATATGAATCGCGTTAAAGAAGTCATGCCACAAATCACACAGATTGCGAACCATGCTCGGTCTCATAATAGATACACCAAACCCTAACACCCACTACTGCTAAACTCCAATGAAGGATGATGTTAGTTATGCTAAAAAGCTCTCGCGCAACTGCACTTCGGCAATCTCTCAACCACCCAGTCATTGATGCAGACGGACATTACATTGAAACTGCACCGATCCTAAAGCCGTTTCTTGTAGAGTCTGTCCGCGACATTGCAGGCAATGATTTAGCCAAGCGAGTTGCTGACGGTGTTGCGGGAATAGACTATGATGAAACTGTTTTACGCCCATGGTCAAAACTTACAGATGAACAGCGTCATAGCCAATGGATCCCCCGGCCGCCATGGTGGTCATTGCCAGCAGCAAATACTTTAGATAGGGCAACCGCTCAACTTCCCAAACTTATGGCGGAGCGCCTCGACGAAATGGGTATAGATTTTGCTGTTATGTATCCAAGCCGTATGCTGACAGCTACTGCTATCCAAAATCCAGATCTGCGCAAGGCCGTATGCCGTAGTTTGAATAAATTTTATGCCACAGCCTACGAGCCATATGCTGACCGCATGACTCCGGTCGCACAAATTCCAACGCATACTCCGGAAGAAGCTATAATAGAACTAGAATATGCGGTTAATGAATTAGGCCTCAAAGCAGCCATGATCAATGGTCTTGTTCACCGGCCACTCAATTTGAACAACAATACAAAAGAGGGTTCACGACCAAATTGGGGCTCAACCGGAACTTCACGGATTGATGTACTAGGATTTGATAGCGAATATGATTATGACCCATTTTGGCAAAAGTGCATCGAACTAAAGGTGGTGCCCTCTACTCATACACCTGGCATGGGCTGGGGCAGTCGCCAGTCACCAAGTAACTATATGTACAACCACATCGGCTCCTTCGCGGCATCCATGGATGCATCATGCAAAGGCATCTTCATGGGCGGTGTCACAAAAAGGTTTCCACAGCTCGCCTTTGGATTTCTTGAGGGTGGTGTTGGATGGGCTGTCCAGCTTCTGGGAGACATCATAGAGCATTGGGAGAAACGCAATAGAAATACGATCCGGAACCTAGATCCAGCGAACATTAATTTAGATCAAATAATGCATTTATTTGATGAGTATGGTGACGAAGTATTCCGAAGTGATGCTTCAGGCCTGCGTGAAAGCTTTGCAAATCTTGAGCCCCCACCGCCTATATTCGACGAATGGGCAGACTGTGGCATTGATAGCAAGAACGATATCGTCAACCGCTTTGTGCCACATTTCTATTTTGGATGTGAGGCCGATGACAGCAGCGTTGCCTGGGCATTTAACACTAAACTGAACCCGCTTGGTGCGCGCCTTCGGGCAATGTTCAGTTCTGATGCAGGCCATTGGGATGTAACAGATATCAACGAAATTTTGCCGGAGGCACATGAGCTTGTGAAAGATGGTCACATAACTGATGAAGACTTTCGCGATTTTGTGTTTGGGTTTCCAGCTCAATTTTACGCGACTCTTAATCGTGATTTTTTTAAAGGAACACGAGTCGAAAAAGAGGCGACATCGCTGCTAAGCCCGTAAGTACCACTTTCACCTTAGGTGTAAAGTTAGAAAAGTTGGGGGGAGAGATATGCTGGCTCGGTTGACCAGTGGGTTTGTCACGTTTTTTGAACGGTGGATGCCCGACGCATTCGTCGTGGCCGTGGTCTTGTCTGTGATAACCTTTTTGCTATCAATCGTGGTGGCTGGTGCCTCTCCTAGCGAAGCAGTAACCGCTTGGGGTGACGGGTTTTGGAATCTTCTGACTTTTACTAACCAGATTGTCCTCATCTTATTGTTCGGCCACACACTGGCCCACACTCCAGCTATACAGCGTATTCTCAAAGGAACGGCCCGGTTTGTTCATACCCCAGATAGGGCATATATCACTGTCGCATTTATTAGCTGTATAGCATCTCTTTTTTACTCAGCCTTAGGCCTAGTTGCGGGAGCTGTAGCGGCACGCGCCGTAGGTGCAGCAGCCCGACAGCGAAAAATCCCCGTTCACTATCCCTTACTTGTCGCTTGTGCCTTTTGCGGCATTGTCATCTGGCACCAAGGCATATCGTCATCTATCGGGCTAGTTATAGCAACTCCCGGACATTTCTTAGAACATCTGATTGGCGTCGTGCCATCTTCACAAACAGTGTTTACTCTATGGAATATAACTATAGCAGCGGTCATTTTATTTACTTTACCTTTTTTAATGGCAAGGCTGAGGCCTGCTGATAATGCATGTCAGCCCATGCCAGAAGATTTAGCTGCAGAAGAGACTGCAGAGGAACCAGACGTAGAGAAAAGGGACACACCTGCTGCGATGATCGAGAACGGCCGGTGGATAAATATTATTATTGTCGCCGCTGGCGCTGCTTACCTTTACATAGAATATATTATGAGAGGACACGGACTTGATCTCAACCGATTGAACTTTATGTTCTTAATTACATCAATTGCCTTGACGAGATCACCAGCACATTTTTTGAAGCTAATTGTAAATGCTTCGCGTATTATCGGTCCGTTTCTTTTACAATATCCCTTCTATGCTGGAATTGCTGGGATGATGGCAACCACCGGACTTGCACAAAGCGTGGTTAATCTTTTTGTTGAAATTTCTACAGCACAGACACTACCAATCTCTTCTTTCTTTAGTGGTGCACTTCTGAATTTATTTATTCCTTCGGGCGGCGGGCAATGGGCTGTCCAAGGACCGATAGCTATGCAAGCAGCAATTGAACTGGGAGCGGATATCCCCACAGTCGCCATGGCCGTTGCTTTTGGTGATCAGTGGACGAATTTGATTCATCCCTTAATTGCCTTTCCTGTACTTGCCATTGCTGGTCTAAAGGCCAGGGATATCATGGGTTATTGTGCTATTGCACTCCTCTACACAGGTCCCATTTTCCTTATAAGTATTCTGCTAATAATCTAGCGTAAATCGTGATCCTGCTACATACGCTGCAATGCTTGTCATAACCTCTCCAAACCCGATATAGAAGCAGTATGAATTCTGAACAGCTGCGTAATTCGCCGATAACCGAGTATCGGCCAAGCGATGTGAAGCGGTTTTTGTTTTTAGTGACGGAATATTACTACTTCCGGTCCCACAAAAAGGCTGTCGCTAGCATGGCAGTGGAGGCTGGGTTCAATGTATTCGTGGCAGCAAAGCCGGATACTAGCATTCAACCGCCTGTGGGCTTTAAAGTGAAGGCGCTGAATTGGCAGAGGTCAAATTCCCTGCTAGCTGCGACACTTCAGTTTTTTCCTGAATTACTCCGCGTGAGGCGTCTCCTGAGGGATGTAAAACCACATATATTGCATAATATTGCCCTAAAGCCTGTGGTCATTGGTTCTCTTGCGGCTATCGGATCCAAGACTAGAGTTGTGAATTCGATAAATGGCTTTGGCTTTGTGTTTTATAATCAATCAATGTTCGCAAAAATTGTACAAAAAATATGTGCAACGGTATTGCGTTTGTCGGTCCGTATGAATGACGCCTATATAGTCCTGCAGAATAAAGACGACGTAAGATTCGTACAGCACAATATCGGAATTCCTGAAACAAACATAAGGCTTATTGCTGGCTCAGGTGTTGATACGACTGAGTTTGTGCCGCAACCAGAACCAAAAGCAGGACCATTTAAATTTCTTATCCTAGCAAGGCTACTATACATAAAAGGTATTCAGATCGCAGTCGCGGCCCATTCCAGTCTTAGGGCCCAAGGAGTTTTGTCCGAATTAGTCATATGCGGCGGACAAGATGAGGATAATCCATCTTCTATATCAACTGAGAAGATCGCTGAATGGTCTAAAATACCAGGAGTGACATTTACCGGCTATGTTACCGATGTTCGCCCTTTGATCGCACAAAGTCACGTCGTCCTTCATCCAGCTCTTGGAGGGGAAGGGCTACCTAAAGCTCTTTTGGAAGCCGCTGCTAGCGCTAAAGCCATGATTGCTTCGGATATCAGAGGAAGTCGCGAAATTGTTAGACCAAATGAGACGGGACTGCTGGTTCCACCAGGCAATGCCGCAGCCCTAGCTGATGCCATGAGATGGATCATAGATCACCCTTCCGAGCGGGCGCTATGGGCTGAAACTGCTAGGGCTAAGGTTATAGCTGAGTTCGCACTCACTATAGTATTAAACCAGCATTCGGAGTTGTATCGAGAGTTCGAAGCGGTCCATTCTTAAAAATCGACCGCCTCCTACTGACCATTTTAATTAGCAGTATCAGTGGGCTGTATATAAGCTGCTTGCCGCAATGCGATAGAGGTTATATCTGGCTAGAATCCAATGAACGATACTTACATAACCACAGGTCAATATCTTTCACCAGCATCATTTTGGGTGCCTCAGTACCTTGAGGCATCTGCATGGGCAGACCATGCTCCTTTTGCATTCTGGCTGATTGAGCACCATAGGCCACGCACGCTAGTAGAACTCGGAACTCATGGTGGGTATTCTTACTTCGCATTCTGCCAAGCAGTAAAAGCTTTCTCACTCTCCACACGATGTTATGCAATTGACACTTGGAAGGGTGATGAACACACCGGATTTTATGGTGAAGATTTCTATCAGCGTGTAGAATCTCACAATGAGACACATTACGCAGCTTTTTCACGTCTCGTTAGGACAACCTTCGACGAGGCTCTCAAACACTTCAACGATGGGTCTATTGATTTACTCCACATCGATGGTCGGCATTTCTATGATGACGTAAAACATGACTTTGAAACTTGGCAACCTAAGTTGTCAAATCAAGCCCTAGTTCTATTCCATGACATAAATGTGCGCGAGCGAGACTTCGGTGTTTCTCGTCTATGGGAAAATCTCAAAGAAACATATCCAAACTTTGAATTTTTACACGGACATGGATTGGGCATCTTAGGATTCGGAAAAGAGTTGCCCGAAACCATTTCTAAATTTCTCGATGCAGGGTCTAATGCAACTACCGGAGCTGCTATCCGGCATACCTACGCTCAGCTCGGCGCAACACTTAAAGCTAAATTAGCTAGTATTGAAACAAACGCTGAACTTGCTGATCGAGAATCAGAGATCCTCCATCAATCATCTAAAATCACAATGCTTGAAGAAAGTATTAAGACTCAAGAGGAACATGTTTATGCTTTGAATGCGGAGCTGAAAAGCCTGCGTGAAGATATGTCGGACCATAGAGCCCATAAAGAAGAACTTAAGATTGAGGCCGAAAGACAAAAGAATGAACTTAAGGTCGATATCAAGGAACTAGAGACATCTTTCGAAGAAAAGGTGGCAGAAGTTGAAAGACTAGAGGCGCAGATATTAGTGCATCAGCAATTTACGTATCGCCTTAAGAATTCAACGGCATGGCGAATAACCAATCCAATTCGGCAAATCGCATCTGTATTTCACAATTTACTTTCATTTCACAATTTACTTTTAAGATTATCTCCCTTAAAGCGGCAGCGGCTGCGTCATTTCCCATCTAAGCTCTATCGGATGATTCCTCTGCCCATTGAATCCAAGAGAGCGGCACGTAATTTAATATTTCGCCTCGGCGGGCCTTTATTCAAAAATTGGTCGAAATACCAGAACTGGGAAATAGCATGGCGCCGCAAGAAGCGCATAGATGCCGGCCGTTCTGGAGCGTTTTGGTGGAAAGCACGCCCAATAAAGGAAGTGGCGCGACCACTTGATGTAGACTATAGCATGGCAGTTCCTGGAGGCTTCGCAGACGCGGCTTACACAAACCCTCATCTAGCTGTTATCTGCCACATATTCTATGAAGATTTGACAGACGAATTTCAAAAATATTTGCAAAATATACCTTTTCCATTCGATGTTTTCATTTCAACCGACACCCAAGCGAAGAAAAGTACTATCGAAAATTACTTCGAAGGTTGGGAACGAGGCACCGTAGAAATAAAAGTCACACCAAATCGCGGCCGCGACATTGCACCTAAACTAATCGCCTTTCGCGATGTTTATGACCGCTATGATTACGCCTTACATCTACATTCTAAACTATCTGAACACGCTAGCGTTCTGGAGTATTGGCGTGGGTTTCTATTGGAAAATCTTCTAGGTTCACCTTCTATAGTACGAACCATCTTTAGTACATTCGCCCGCGCAGAAGATATTGGAATTATAGCCTCTCAGCATTTTGAACCTGCTCGAAGGTTTATAAATTGGGGTGGAAACTATAAGTATGCAAACTCTCTCGCGAAAAGAATGGGGTTCGAACTCCAGGAGGACGCTGGCCTTGACTTCCCATCCGGATCAATGTTTTGGGCGCGCACCGCAGCATTAAAATCATTGTTAGACCTCGATTTATCTTTTGATGACTTCGCTCCCGAGCATGGCCAAATAGACGGCACGATGGCACACGCAATCGAACGTATGTATTATTTTTCATGTGAGCAAGCTGGTTATCGCTGGATTAAAGTTTCACGTCCTACGATATTCGAAACTACACCCGCTATAGTCAACGTCAATACTACTGACGAACTTGATCAGTTTATTGAGAAATACACACTATCTTTAACGAGTGGAGATTTTCCTGCTCCGCGCACTGCCCCTCTCCCACCAGTTGGAACATCGCGAGGCCTTATATCGTGCTTACAAGATAGTTCCCTTGGCTATAACCTGCGCGTTGATACATCACTGAATATTTCTATAGGAATAGTGACCTATAACAATACTGAATCACAGATATCCCGTATTACCGATAGCGCCCGACGCTCTTTAGAACGGGGTGGCTTTCAATCAGAGGGCCGTATTTTCTTTTTAGAAAATGGTAAGTCTTCATCAGTTCTAGAAACGAAGAATCCCTTAATCAAAACTGTATCGACCAAAGGAAATATTGGGTTCGGTGCGGGGCACAATAAATTAATGAAAGAGGCTTTTGCGAGGGGGGCAGAGATGTATGTTGCTGCCAATCCAGATGGTGCCTTCCACCCCGATTCTATTTTAGCCCTTGCCCAAATGATGGAAGCAAACAAAGGGCGTGCCTTGATTGAGGCAATTCAATTTCCAATGGAACATCCAAAAGAATACAACAAAGTCAACTTTCGTACTGATTGGGCTTCGGGCGCTTGCATTGTCATATCTCGGAAACTCTATAAAGAACTGGGCGGTTTTGACGAAACGTTTTTCATGTATTGCGAGGATGTGGACCTTTCCTGGCGTGCGCGGGCTAAACACTTTCCTATATTTACCTGCCCCCGGGCCCTATTTCTCCATTCCGTTAGCAACCGGCCCCATAATCCCGAAACTGAAAAGATGATACTCAGTTCAGGAGTGCTTCTTGCCCGAAAATGGGATAATCCACACTTTGAGCGCCGGTTAGAAAAAAAGTTAGCTACTCTCGGCTTCAAGTCTCCCAACACATTACCCGAGATAGTGCCAGAAAGTTGGCGTACGATCCCAGACTTCAATCATAACTTCACCTTCTCCCGGGCCCGGTGGTAGTTCATGATTCAGGAAATAGATACAGTAGTGAGATTCCACGATATAAGCCGTCTTTCGGAGCTGACTAGATGCATATTCTCGCTAGCGAACCAAAATTATAGGCCGATACATATAATTCTCGCTGTACAACGGTTTTCAAAAGAAGATATCGCAACAACAAGATCGGCACTCATGTGCTTTATCGAAGGCCGTGATGACTTAGATCTAACCATTGTGAATTTTGATAAAGAAAACCCAAAAGACGCACGTTCAGTTTTATTGAATATGGGGATAAGCAAAGCTCGGGGGAAGTACATAGGTTTTCTTGACTACGATGATGTATTGTACCCTGAAGCATACGAGTTACTCGTAGATAAATTACAAAAAAGTGGGTCCGCTATTGTATTTGCGTCGGTACGTGTCATGTGGCTTCGTGTTTTCGATCGGTTCTTTTATTCTGATGAGCCGGCTCAATCTTTCGTAGGCTCTCATCTAATAGATCTTTTTCGAAGTAATTTTTGTCCGCTACATAGTTACCTTATAGACCGTGATAAAGTTTCTTCTAACATGTTGTCTTTTATGCCTTCGCTCACTATCGAAGAGGATTATGATGTTTTGCTTCGCATTTGCGCGCGCTATCCATCCGATTTTTCTCTAATAGGCACTGAGATTGGTTACTACTATTACAAGAGCGACAATAGCAATACTATCCCGCATGACGGCGCTCCACTCACTGATGAACTGGATAAACGCTATAAAGATGTGCGAGCTACAATTGAACATCGGCGGCGCACCACGTTAGTTTCGCCTATAGTACGACAACGACTTGGCCTTCAACCCACTTCTCGCCCCCTGACAATCCGAGAGCTTGTCGATAGGTGGTCATAGATTTAAGCGCGTAATTTATGAATTCACAGCCTTCCCAAAAACTTCTATTCCGCAGTGTCCTAGAGGCCCTGGTTCCTATCTTTGCGCTCGTTGACCATAGGGTGGCTTTACGCCAGTTTCTAATGCGCTCAATCTTGCGCCGATATCGCTTAAGTACGTTCGGATTATTATGGACAATCATTGTTCCACTAACGACCTTGGGAATTTACACCCTTGTATTCGGCGTTATCATGGAAGGTCGGTGGGGCAATGACGGCGTAACTAATACCTACAATTTCAGCTTACATCTGTTTAGCGGCCTTATTGTTTTTTGGGTATTAGCTGAAATTATGGGGCAGGCACCCTCGGCAGTAGTAGACCATACGAACCTTGTTAAAAAAGCCGTATTTCCCTTAGAGATTCTTCCTCCGGTCGTTGTGGGTAGCGCAGTTTTTCATGCGCTTATTAACACATTTGTACTTCTTGTAGCCCTCATTTTTCTGGAGGGAAAGATACCAATAACAGCATTGCTTCTTCCACTAGTATTACTGCCGTTCGTCTTGCTCATGATAGGTATTTCTTGGATATTAGCTGCAATAGGCGTCTATTTTCGCGATATAGTACACATGGTTAGCCTCATTATGACCGCTGCATTATTTATCTCTCCTGTGTTTTATTCCATCGACCGCCTAAGCCCACTATTGCAGAGTCTAATTATGCTTAATCCAATTACATTTATTGTTCTGGAGGTGCGTGTAGTGATACTGGATGGTGAATTACCAGACTGGGCGGGACTTGGACTATACCTCGCCGTGGCATGGCTAGTTGCTGTGGCAGGCCGATCGTTTTTTCAGTATGCGCGAGAAAATTTTGCTGATGTCCTCTAAGGTCGAGAGTTTGTTACCGATTTGCGACGGCCATGATGATGTGGTCATCGCTGACAACGTGTCAAAAAGCTATGCCCTCTATAGAAGAGCTTCGGAACGACTTATACATTTATTAATGCCATGGCGGATTTATCCGCGCTTTGAAGCATTAAAGGGTGTTTCTTTCAGCGTTGCTCGCGGCGAAACTGTCGGCATCATTGGACAGAATGGAGCCGGAAAATCCACGCTGCTTCAATTGGTTACCGGTACAGTGCCCCCCACCTCAGGAAATATTATGGTGAAAGGACGGATCGCGGCATTACTGGAACTCGGTGCTGGGTTCGAGCCGGATTTTACAGGCCGGGAAAATATCCTGCTAAACGGTACTATCCTTGGTCTCAGTGAAGATCTGCTGCACGAGCGCATGGATGAAATCATTGCATTCTCTGAACTTGGAGAATTCATAGACCGCGCAGTACGAACCTATTCCAGCGGTATGTTCATGCGCCTTGCCTTCTCTGTCGCCGCTCATGTTGATGCAGAGATTTTAATTATTGATGAGGCGTTGGCCGTTGGCGATGCACGCTTTACACAAAAGTGCATGCGATACTTAAAAGACTTTAAGAAAAAAGGTTCTATCCTTTTTGTTAGTCACGATGTGGGCGCTATTACGGGCCTTTGTGACCGCGCTATTTGGCTGGACCATGGCCTAATTCGCTCGGAAGGGGAATCTGTACATGTTTGTGAACAGTATCTCGCTTCTCTGTTCGATCAATCAGCAGACACATCAGATCCTAACCCCGTGATAACAGAACTAAGGAACGAGACCGGTAAACATCAAGGCAAGTCCCAAGAACAACATGTCCTACTGACACATTCCGCTCTACCCTCTGAGTCAGAGCCCGGTGTAACTAGCTGTTCAGCATTTAACCCTACAGCAAGCGCATTCGGTAGTGGCGGTGCACAGATCATTGATGCTGGTATATTTGAATCCGAAACGCAAGCTCGCCTTGCACAAGTTAGTGAAGGCCAAGAAGTCGACCTTCGCATTATAGTGGAAGCCCACACACCCATAAAACAACCCATTTTTGGTTTTTATATCAAAGATCGCCTGGGCCAATTTTTATTGGGCGAAAATACATTCTGGGAAGATGTGTCACAGACAGCCATAGCCGACGGCGAACGAGCAGGTGCGCGCTTTAGATTTAAGTGGCCTGCCCTTGCAAAGGGAAGTTACGCTCTTACAGTCGCCATCGCAGATGGAACCATGGCTGACCATATTCAGCGTCATTGGATGCATGATGCAATGGTTTTCACCGTACTATCAAGCTCAGCACGCCGGGCATTAGTCGGACTAGACATGAGCCTTGTTGCAATTGATCACCGTTTGTCTGGGGACCAGTGAAATAATTATAACTGAGAGAATGCAGCTAAACTGGTCGGTATGAGAAATGAGTCATAGTACTAAATGATGGATTTAGACGTTGTAATTGTGAACTACAAGTCAGCGGCGTACACAGTTAATTGTGTTCGAACAGTGCGCCGTGTGGCAAATTACGATGGTGTTAACGCAAAAATCATCGTCGTCAATAACGGTGACGATGCCAAATTAGATAACGAAATAATGGCCGCAGGTGAAGTTACTGTTATCAACAACACCTCGAACGATGGTTATGGAGCTGCCTGCAACCGCGGCACCGCTCTTGGTAAATCAAAATGCATCTTATTTTTAAATTCAGATACCACATTGAAACTTGGTGCTCTCAAATATGCATTAAATACTTTTGCCAATCCTAATAATAAAGAGATCGGAATTATTGGCCCGGCTATTGTAAGCGAAGATGGAGCTCTCACGCCTTCTTGTTCAAGGCTTCCAAACCTTGTCGATCTGCTATTGCGAACAATAGGGAGCCACGTCATTTTTAAGAATACTGGTTATCCGTTTCTTTCTCTTGCAGCCCATGAAAAAAGCTGCGAAGTCGGCCAAGTTATGGGTGCAGCCCTATTTATCAGGCGTGATTTATTTGTGGCACTGGGTGGATTCGATGAGAAACTTTTTCTGTATTATGAAGATGTGGATCTGTGCGCAAGGTCTAAGACTTTGGGCTCGATATGTTACTACCTCAAAGATTCTCAAGTGAGCCACATCGGAAGAGTTTCAAGCTCACAAGACACAGGCCTATCCCTTGCCTTACACATCCATAGCCGACTGATATATGCCGGAATTCATTTTGGTCGCGGATCTGAATTACTGCTTGGAATAATAACTGTTTTATTTGAATTCCCCATTCGTCTATTGAGGGCTTCAGCGATGAGTGGGGCAATGAGTCCGCAAAGCGTGCTCAGAGCTTATCGAATCTTTCTGACAAGCGTGTTCTCAAGGAAAAGCCGTCGGGCGCTGGCCAACTCACGCCATAATGAGGCTGTATAACACTTATGTCACCGAAAATTCTAGCCTTCACCAGATATGACCGCACTGGCGCGAGTAGCCGAGTGAGATTCTTACAATACATACCTCATCTTGAGCACATGGGGGCACAAGTAACAGTGCGACAATTACTTCCACCTGATCATCTTAATCGATTGTATGAAGGAAAGTCACGCGCACCTCTTATTGTGGCCGCGGCTATGGCTCAAAGGCTTTATTATGTTATTCGTGATCATAATGTCGATATTATATGGCTGCAGCGCGAGCTTATTCCATTCGCGCCATATTTTTTAGAAAAAATACTACTCGGGCACCAAAAGCTAGTTGTTGACTTTGATGATGCACATCATCTCTATTATAAAAACTTACCATCTAGTTTAGTGCGCTCCATATACGGATCGAAAGTCGAAAACTTGATGCAGCGAGCAGATGCTGTTGTCGTAGGAAATCAAAACCTTGCTGAATATGCCCATGCAGCAGGTGCCACTAATGTAAAAGTGATTCCCAGTTCCGTTGACGTTCGGCGATTCAAAGAATCGAATAATGAGACACCAAATGATTTTCAAATCGGCTGGATCGGCACACCTGTCACCGCGAAACAATCATTACCTATTGTGTGCGAGCCTTTAATAAAGTTCCTATCGGATTTTCAGGCAAAGTGTGTGCTTATTGGTGTGAGCAAAGAGCAGTTTCCCGAGATCCCAGCTGATAGATTGGCATGGAGCGAAGCCGTGGAAGAAAATATATTACCTCAGCTCTCTGTTGGTCTTTGTCCCCTGGATGACACCCCATGGAATCGTGGAAAAAGTGGGTACAAAATTATTCAATATATGGCATCTGGAAAGCCAGCTTTGGTCTCACCGGTAGGAATAGCTAAAGAAATAGTCGAACATGGGGTGACAGGGTTTCATTGTACTTCCGCAAGCGACTGGCACTCATATCTCACTCAACTTTATCAAAATCCTGAGCTGCGTGCGGCTATGGGAAGCCGCGCAATGACTGAGGCCAAAGCAAAGTATGATTCAGCTCTAGCAGCCGAAGCCCTTTACAGTATTTTTGAAGAGTGTCTGCGTGACTAGAATTTTAACTGCCTGTGTACCGTTGGTTTTCGTGCCATTCGTCGCATGGAGTCGAGACGTCGCGGTAGTGGTCTTAGTTTTAGGGGCATTTACGATTCTGTTGAGTGGCCCTTTGAGTATACAGAAAGGCGCTATCAAAAGTATGCGCGAGCCATGGGCTCTAGCTGTAATGACCTTAATTATTTGGAGTCTGGCAGCAGTTTTCTGGGCCCCCCACCTACCATTTCTCCCATGGCTGAAAGTTTTTCTATCGCTTAGCGCAATTCTTGTTCTCGCTGCAGGATTGATTCACCTACCGACCATTACTCTTGGTCGGATTGCAATACCCGTCTTCGTTTCCGTTTTAGCCTTATTTTGCTTGCTATTGTTTGAGCGTCTGACGGGTGGTCTTTTAATTCGTATCGAGCGGGATTCAGATACGTTAGTGCAAATCCTAGATGCTCTCTCGGGTGGTCTTGTAATGCTATCCTGCATGAGTTTTCCAACCGCCTGGCTTTTGTGGCGATGGACTGGACGGTGGATTTGGTCTTTAGCATTCGTCGCTTGCTGCATCTTACTAAGCCTGAGTTATCGTATGGATGCCATCCCCGTCGGACTCTTTATTGGCTCTTTATCAGCACTCATCGTTCTTAAATGGCATATACGTGGCTTTATTTCTGTAATCGGTACTGTCGGAATTATTGCTCTGAGTTGGATACCATTAGTAATCGGGGCATCAGCCCTACATTTAGACTCATGGCTTATGGATAATATTGACCGTAACTGGGGCTACCGCATTATCATATGGCACTACGTCGGAGAATTGTTGCGAGACCATATATTAGTCGGATACGGCTTTGACTCTGCCCGAGTCCTTGGTTCAACTGCCGACCTACTTCCCGATCGTGCTGGAAACTCAACCTTTCTGCACCCGCACAACGGCATACTTCAAATTTGGTTAGAACTAGGCCTCATTGGCCTTATATTTCTTGCAACAACTGTCATCATTATCATACGCCGCATAGTAAGCTGCGCACCAAGCGCCGGTGCTATGGCCGCTGCTACTGGTACAATACTATTCTCATCCACTCTTTGGCTGTTGAGCTATGGAATTTGGCAAGGGTGGTGGATTGCTGTTCTTGGCCTAGCCGCTTGTATGTTAATTCTAATTTTCCGCATAGACGCGAACGAACGCGCCCCATCCTGATCTTAAATTTTAGTTTCTGCAAGATTCACAAGATATTCACCATAGCTGCTTTTACCTAGCTGCCGGCCCAAATCCGCCAGATGGCCGCAATCAATCCAACCATTAAGAAAGGCTATCTCTTCTGGAACACAAATACGCTGCCCCTGGCGTTTTTCAACGGTTTGTACAAACTGCCCTGCCTCAGCCAAACTGTCGTAAGTGCCTGTGTCAAACCAGGCAAAACCTCGACCCAACCTTTCAACGTGAAGATCTCCGCGTTCCAGGTACATGCTATTTATATCGGTAATTTCAAGCTCTCCACGGGCACTAGGTTTTAACATTTGGGCAATCTCAACCACGTCATTGTCGTAGAAATAAATCCCTGTAACCGCCCAGCTTGACTTTGGGTTTTTTGGCTTCTCCTCTATAGATAATGGATGGCGCTCCGCATCAAGATGGACGATGCCATAACGCTCGGGGTCACTAACGTGGTAGGCAAAAACGGAAGCGCCAGAAGTGCGAGTAGCAGCGCTACGCAGTCGTTCAGTCAAGCCATGGCCGTAAATAATATTATCACCTAACACCAAAGCGCACGCCGAATCGCCAATAAACTCCCTACCTATTATAAATGCTTGGGCTAAACCGTCTGGGCTGGGTTGCTGTGCATATCTAATCTTAATTCCCCATTGCTGACCGTTGCCTAGCAATCGTTGAAAGGCCGCAGCATCATAAGGGGTGGTGATAATCAAAATATCCCGAATGCCCGCCAACATTAGCGTACTGAGTGGGTAGTAAACCATGGGTTTGTCATAAACAGGTAGCAGCTGCTTGGAGACTGCGTACGTAATTGGGTATAGCCGCGTTCCAGACCCGCCGGCGAGAACAATCCCCTTCATTTCATTTCCTTTTTTATTCACCAGTAACCAGCTATGGGCCGCCAAAAAGGGTATCAGCTGCGAGCACCCCATCCAACATCTCAGCCAGTGCTTCTTCCCAAGGACGCAAAGAAATACCGTAAATGACCGCCAATTTCTGACAATCAAGCGCGGAGTTTATGGGCCTCCGGCTTGGCGTTGGGTACTCTGCCGAAGAGATAGATTGGATGACAGGAACTTCAACAATTTCTGGCTTCGTGATCTTAAATATTTCACGCGCGAAATTACACCATGTCGTCACACCGGCGCCGGCACAATGGAATGTGCCAATACCATTCTGCGGTAGATTTCCATCAATCATAAGCCGCGACACAATGATTACCACCTCTGCCAAATCCCCAGCGAAGGTAGGGCTGCCGTATTGATCATCAACTACCTTGATATGATCGTGACTCTGCGCAAGCCTCAACATCGCCTTAACAAAATTATTCCCGTGAATTCCATGAACCCAGGACGTTCTGAGGATAACATGCCGTGCACAACCCTCTCTAACCGCCACTTCACCAGCCCACTTGCTTTCACCGTATATGCCTAGTGGTGCTGCGGGATCATCTTCTGAATAAGACCCTGCCTTACTGCCATCAAATATGTAATCTGTAGATACATGAATAAGCGGAATATCGTGGTATGAACATGCTTCTGCAAGGTATCTTGGCCCATCACGATTAACTGCGAAGGCCGTTTTAGGGTCGGCCTCTGCCTTATCAACAGCAGTATAGGCTGCCCCATTAATAACTACCTTTGGAGAGATTGCGGAAATTGTATTGAATACCAGGTCACGATCAGTGATATCGAGCTGTGATCGACTCAGTGCCTTTATAGTCAATGGCGCCCGAACCCGTCGAGCCACCTCCCAGCCAAGCTGACCTCCAGCACCAGTCAAAAGGATATCGACGCTCACACAGCCGCCTTTTTAGATAGGCCAAGACGATCACCAGCATAAAGATTTGTTTGAATCTTTTGCCACCAGCTCTGGTTCTCAAGATACCACTTGACCGTTTTTCGCAAGCCCGATTCGAATGTTTCTTGTGGCTTCCAGCCTAATTCTCTTGTGATCTTGGCAATATCCATAGCGTATCGGGCGTCATGACCAGGGCGATCATCTACATATGTTATCAGTTCACGGCGCATTGATGTGGTAGGGATGAACTCATCTAAAAGGTCACAGATTGACTCTACGACTTCAATGTTGGTCCTTTCCGCCTGTCCGCCAACATTATAGACTTCGCCCACCCTGCCTTTGGTAATAACAGACCATAGTGCCCGGGCGTGGTCTTCAACATAAAGCCAGTCACGAACGTTCTGGCCGTTTCCATAGACTGGTAATGGCTTACCTTCGAATCCGTTTAGAATCACAAGTGGAATTAATTTCTCAGGAAATTGGTATGGGCCATAATTATTAGAACAATTCGTGATGACCACAGGCAAGCCATAGGTATGATGCCATGCTCGAACCAAATGATCAGATGATGCCTTTGAGGCCGAATATGGAGAGTTTGGAGCATAAGGCGTTGTCTCAGAAAATAGACCGCTTACTCCTAAGGAGCCATACACTTCATCGGTAGAAACATGATGAAAACGAAATACGTTCCTACGAGCAAGGGGAAGATTCATCCAATAAGCACGCACAACTTCCAGCAATGTATAAGTTCCAGAAATATTAGTTTCTATAAATGTAGCCGGGCCATCAATTGAGCGATCAACGTGAGTTTCTGCGGCTAGGTGCATAACTACATCAGGCTGCTCCGCCTCAAATAATGTGGTCATGGATTCGCGGTCACAAATATTGGTTTTAGAAAAGTGGTAGAGCGGACTATTAGATATACTCTCCAGAGACTCTAAATTTCCGGCATAGGTAATAACATCTAAATTTATTGTTTGCGCGCCCACCTCATTTATTAAAAAGCGCACAACAGCTGAGCCAATGAAACCCGCGCCGCCGGTGACCAGAACCTTCATTGCGAAACCTCTCGTTCGTACCGAAAGTACTCGGGAAGATCCTTAAGAAGTGGGTGATTCTTATCACGGGTCGAGAGCAAGACACTTGCCTCTGCTACAAACCAGTCAATTCCAAGGGCCGGGTCATTCCAAATAACACCCTTATCATGCTCAGAAGAGTAATAATTAGTAACTTTGTAAAGCACTTCTGTATTTGGTTCCAAAGTCATTAAGCCGTGTGCAAATCCGGCCGGCACTAAAACCTGGTTCCAGGCGTTTGCCGAGAGCTGCACGGAAACATGTTTTCCATAGTTAGGAGAGCCAGTGCGTATGTCCACAGCTACGTCAAGAAGAGAACCGTGAACAACGCGCACCAGCTTATCTTGAGCAAATGGAGGTATCTGAAAATGGAGTCCGCGCATCGTACACTTTTGAGCTGAGAATGCATGGTTATCCTGAACAAAATCGCCATTGATACCAGCCGTAGCAAAATCGCGTCTCGAAAACGTCTCCGAGAAAAATCCACGATCATCACCATGCTTCGCAGGCCGGATTACTTTAACTTCTGGTATCGAAAGACTTTCAACGATTAGCGGCATGAATCACTCTGACTATATAGGAAAGAAGATTGACAGGCCTATCACAATACATAAGCAGTAATGCTGCCTCGGGTAATCTTAGTGTTCGCAAGCTCTTCAACAACCGTAATAAAGGGTGACGCCCAATTGGTAAAGCGCGACTGCTCAGTTCCATTGATGGCCCAATCTATCACTATGATCACTGCCGGGCTGCTTTCGGAAATTAAATTAATAGCACTAGGTAGCCAATCAGGCTTCTGTAATAGGTACGTATCATCAACATAAAAATTAGGAAGTAGCATCTTCCGTGCCGTCATAAAAGCGACCCCTGGACAATAGGGCACACATACGATCGCATCACCCCTAAGTGAGTTTTGCACGATGACATCTTGAAGAAATTCAAGATCTGACTTTTCAACTGGAGTGACGAGAACATCCACCCCGTTATCAGCACTAAATTTCTCGGTTCGTTCAATTGCAACCGCGATTGAGCCTGTTGCGGGAGATTGCATTCCCACCCAAAGATAGATGCCAATGTTTAAAGCAAGCAGGAAGAATATACTCGCTGCTCCAAATCGCCTCCACTTTTGATTGCCACTTCTAATATGGCCATATATTTGACTAACAAATATCGCTACCAGAACAATATAGCCCGGCATGAAATTCGCAATATGTGACATATCCGGGCGGTAGAAGAAGTAATGTGGGAACGTTGCGAGTGCAGCGCTAAGAGCAACAATGTTTTGGGTAAACGGCCCTTTTTGATGATTGTTCAAGAAGCGAAAGAACAGCGGCACGTTGAATAATACAAATATTATGAATAAAAGCGTTGGAAGATAAATCAGTAGGGAAAGTTGGGCGTTCCCCCAATCTCCGGATAAAATATCCACCAAGTTTGGCCGTTGAAGAAGCTCAGGCACATATAAACCAGATGGTGCAGGCCCTGCCGTCAACTGACGTATACCATCCAATAAATACCCGGCCATCATCGTAGGGTATTCCATGAACTGGCGTAAAAGTACGTCGGTATAGCCTCCAATAACAGACGCGATCAAACCAATTACTAGAACAGAAACAAAACCGCCTAATGCAGAGAACCCTAAATTTTTACCAAATTGGATTCGGGTAGAATTATCAGACCGGCTTACCGACGCATATGATGCTAAGATAATAACAACAGCCAAAGGAACAACAAATACATATCCGAAATCCGGCCGAATCTGAAAAGTAAAAGCAAGTACCGCACCAGCCAGAATAGCATGCCATGGACTGGCATGTTTTTGTATCAAACGCATTTGGACTGCAACATTCAGCATCACGCACAGAGCGTAAAAAGAGGTTGGCGGAAACGCCGGAACCAGCATCGTTGTCACTGCTGCACCAAAGGCTAGTAACCTGCTGCTAGTCGCAAGGTGCACAGTATAAAAAACAAGTATGTTGGTAACGATGATACAAAAGAAAAAAAGAAGCTTTATTAATCCGAAGTCAGCCCCAAAAAGATAGAATAGAATCTGACCTATCTTGAACCATAGGATTCCATAATTAATGGCAAATTCATTTGGATCACGGCCGAGCAGCAACTCGAAGCAAATTTGGGCGTAATTACCCGCATCGCTAAAGTTGAATCCACTATTTAAGTAAAATGCATAATACGCTAGTGATAGAGCTAAAATAGCCGACCAATGCAGGGCGCCTGACAAGACTAGGGCTTTAACTCGTTGCATAATTATAACCAAAACAGCGTAAACTGGGAAAGGCCCGGTAGCTCATCATTGCCGGTCACTTAAAGTGCAAAGATGTGATCCCTCTCTATATCTAGTGATCATTGGCAAGTTTTTTGATATATTGTGAAGGATTCCACCACCGTCCATAAGGGCCATTTACGTGCTTTTGAATTTGCTTCAGTACTTTGGCCCAGCCAATTGATTCGCCGTAACACATTGGACCACCGCGCCACCGTGGAAAACCGTACCCATGAACATAGACCACGTCGATATCACTCATCCGCTCGGAAATTTTTTCTTCTAGAATCCAGCACCCTTCATTGATCAAAGCTAGCATCGTGCGAGAAACAATTTCTTCGCTTGAAATCAGTCTAGTTTTTACGCCCGCTTCTTTTCGAACCATTGCAATCAGGTCTTCGACAATCGGGTGCGGCGAATTGGCTCTAGTTTTATCATTATATCGATAAAAACCCGCCCCAGATTTTTGTCCTAAATGGCCCTTTTCCACGAGCCGGTCATGAACAGCTGTTGCCATAGGTTCAAACGAGCCAGCTTGCATTTCCTGCCGCGCCTTATAACCAATATCGAGTCCAGCAAGATCGGCAACGCTAAATGGACCCATGGACATACCAAAATCAGTGAGGGCACGGTCCACCTCAGAAGGTAAAGCACCCTCCAGCATCATTAATCCAGATTCCCGAACGTAGGCTCGCAGCATACGATTTCCAATAAAGCCGTGACAGACGCCGGCAATGACAGCAATTTTACCTGTTACTTTGGCTGCTGTAAGAGCGGTGGATAGTGTATCCGGCGAGGTAGCTTGGCCACGGACAACCTCAACCAACTTCATCACATTTGCTGGGCTAAAGTAATGCAGACCCAGCACATCTTGCGGTCGCGATGTTGCCTCGGCTATCACGTTTATATCAAGATATGACGTGTTTGTTGCAAGGACAGCTCCTCTTTTGGCAACGCCATCAAGTTTTTTAAATACAGAACACTTAACATCCGTCGCCTCAAAAGCTGCCTCAATAATTAGATCAGCATCTGCTAATACATCGTAACCAACGCTGAATTGAATTAATTGTGTGCGGCTCTCTCTATCCCGTTCAGATATTCGGCCACGCTTTACCTGAGACTCGTATAGGCTTCGAAGACGAAATTTCCCGCGACCCAGAGCTTCTTCGGATATATCGGTTAAAGATACCGGATAACCTGCGTCTGCAAAGGTCATAGCAATGCCGACCCCCATGGTTCCGGCACCCACAACACCAATCTTATTCAGCTTTCTTGGGTTTGAGTTAGAAGGGGCTCTTCCCACGCCACGCTCCGCGAAAAAAATATGGCGGAGCGCTTTTGCTTCGGTAGTCCCAGCAAGCTTCAGAAATGTCTCCCGCTCAAGATTTTTACCTTCAGTGAAAGGCATATCAATTGTTTTACGGATCAGGCTAAATGCCTCAAGGGGTGCGGTGGCGCCCTTCGCCTGCTTTTGAATTTTTTTTTCAATTTTATCAAAATTTGAAAAAAGAATATCATCCACACTAACCTTCCGCTCAGATAAACGACGATAGCCGAGTGTTTCTTTCGTTACATTTAGTGAATATGAAATTGCGGTGGAAACAACATCATCATCCGTCAATTTATCTACAAGCCCTAGCTCTAACGCCTTTTCCGCCGAAACTGGCTTTCCACCACAAATCATTTCAGCTGCATCGACAGCGCCAATAAGACGCGGCAGTCTTTGCGTACCTCCCGCTCCCGGAACAATGCCAAGATTAGTTTCGGGCAAACCCAGTTGGCTGCCAGCCGCAGCGATGCGGTAATGACAGCCCAATGCAACCTCAAGGCCGCCGCCTAGCGCATGGCCATGAATGGCAGCAATAACAGGTTTACTAGCCGACTCTATAGCTGCAATTACATCAGGCAGGTAAGGCTCCGCAGGGGGTTTGCCAAACTCACGAATATCTGCGCCGGCAATAAATGTTCTACCTCTACAGGCTATGATAATTGCCGTGTTATTTCCTTCATCACACTCTTTGCTAATTGCATTTAGCAGCGCACTGCGGACGGCTTGTGACAGAGCATTTACCGGTGGATTATCAATCCACAGGATAAGAACACCACTACGATTCTCGGAGCTTAAAACTGCCAAAAAAGTCCGTCCTTAAATCTCAAGCACCTCACCCTTCATAAGCGTTACGAGTTTGCCAGCAAATCCCATTAGATCTTTTCCAGCAGCAGCATTTTCTGGACTCTTCATTGCTGCCTTATATGAGGCTTCGTCTTCAAAAAATAGCTCTGCAAGAAGGAAATTTCCAGATTCGCCCATGAGAGTCGAATTTACACGTGTGACTTCCGACTTCACCAACCCAGGAATAGTGCGCGCAATAGGCAAGTGCACATCACGGTAATGCGTCATGAACGCATCTATATCCTCTGGAGTTTTATACAATGCTAGCAACTTCATCATATCGCACCTCGCTTTCCTGATTATGTTTACTTTGGAGAATACGGTATGCGTTTTACATCGCGTTCATGGTCAAAAGCTCATAGGTCGCTGCCACTTCACTGTCCTTATTCAGAATCATGACAGCCCATTTCACTTCTCCATACTCCTCATTTCGCGGTGATTTAGACTTCACAGTCAATTTTACGCTAATGCTATCCCCCGGGGATACCGGTTTTACAAAGCGTAAATTTTCCAGTCCGTAGTTAGCAAGCACAGGGCCAGGCGAAGGCTCTACAAATAAGCCAGCTGCAAACGATAGCAAGAGATAGCCATGGGCAACGCGACCGGGGAAGAAGGGATTTGCTGCCGCAGCCTCCTCGTCCATATGTGCATAAAATGTATCTCCCGTGAAATTGGCAAAGTGCTCGATATCATCGAGTGTAACCTCGCGCGATGCTGTTTCGAGAGTATAACCGACCTCAAGCTTACCGAATGGCAAGCGAAACGGGTGAGTTTTCCCAGTAGGCTGAGGCGCACCTGGCAACCATGAATTTACTACAGAGCTCAGCATTTCCGGGCTACCCTGCAGCGCAGTGCGCTGCATATAATGCTTCACCCCGCGGATACCCCCCATTTCTTCACCGCCACCCGCGCGACCCGGGCCTCCGTGTACAAGCGCAGGAAGGGGCGATCCATGGCCCGTTGATTCTTTTGCACAATCGCGATTGATAAACACCATACGGCCGTGGAATGCACCGGTACCCAGAACCATTTCTCTAGCAGCACTACTGTCATATGTGAAAGCAGACATCACCAAAGAACCCTTACCATGATTAGCAAGAGCTACAGCATCTTCCAAAGACTTGTAGGGCATCAGCGTTGATACAGGGCCGAACGCTTCTATTTCGTGGACGGCATGGGCCTGCCACGGATCATTGGCACGTAACAGAACGGGTGACATAAACGCTCCCTTATCTACACCCTCGCCTTCAATTTTCAGCTGATCTGAGTCACCAAAAACGATATCAGATACACTACCAAGATCTGCAATTTTACTTCGCACATCATCGAGTTGAGTGCGGCTGACCAAGGCCCCCATACGAACATTTTCAAGGCGTGGATCCCCAACAACCGTCTTACCAAGACGCACCTTTATAGCAGCTTCAACATCGTCCATGAGCCCTTCTGGCACTAATGCTCGCCGGATAGCTGTACATTTCTGCCCGGCTTTAACTGTCATTTCTTTCACGACTTCCTTAACAAACAAACCAAATTCTGGGGCATCAGGAGTCACTTCAGGACCAAGAATAGAAGCATTCAAAGAGTCCTGTTCAGCGATGAAACGTACTGATTCTCGAGTAATCACTGGGTGGTTTCGTAACTTTAAAGAAGTGTGTGCCGATCCAGTAAAAGATACTGCGTCTTGACAAGTTAGGTGATCAAAGAGATCGCCGGTGGATCCGGAAATAAATTGGACCGCGCCTTCCGGCAATACATCTGCTTCAACCATTATGCGAAAGGCAGCTTCCGCCATGTAAGCCGTAGCTGACGCAGGTTTAACAATCGCCGGCATACCAGCAAGAAGCGTAGGAGCAAGTTTTTCAAGCATTCCCCAAACTGGGAAATTAAACGCATTGATGTGTACCGCAACACCCTGTAGCGAGGTATAGACGTGATGGCCGATAAACGTTCCCCCTTTACTAAGCGCTTCGGGATCTCCATCAATTAACACTCGGTCGTTGGGCAATTCGCGGCGGCCTTTAGACCCATAAGCAAAGAAGGTACCAGCGCCACCCTCGATGTCGATCCAGCTGTCTACTCGTGTCGCTCCTGTAGAGTAAGATAGTTCATAGAGCTCTTCCTTTTTTGCCATTAGCGCTTGGGCAAGGGCTTTAAGCATCCTGGCACGCTCATGAAATGTAAACTTACGTAGTGCTGGCCCACCAACGGTGCGGGCATATTCAACCATAACCTTAAAGTCTTTGCCCCCACTTCCAATTTCGGCAACAACATCACCATTAACCGCGGAGTAATAAGGGGTAAACTGTCCAGACCCCTCAGACCATTTTCCTTCAGAAAAACTGCGTAACCGCAACACACCCATGGCCGCGACCTCCAAAATTTAAATTGAATTATTTGCCGGTGAATACCGGTTTGCGCTTCTCTAGGAAAGCAGCGACACCTTCACTATAGTCAGCGCTTGCGCCAAGTTCTCGCATCAAATCACGTTCAATGTCGAGCTGTTCATCTAATTTATTTGTCCATGAACCTCGCAACGCGGCCTTTGTGGCCGCCAAGCCTCGAGTTGGCCCTTGAGCAAACCTTCTTGCTAAATTGTCTACTTCTTCATTCAGTTTATCATCATCTACACATTTCCAAATCATACCCCAATCTGCTGCCTGCTCCGCCTTGAGCGGATCTCCTGTCAACGCCAGGCCCATAGCACGGGCCTGCCCGGCTAAACGAGGCAATGCCCAGGTGCCCCCAGAGTCCGGAATGAGGCCAATATGGGCAAATGACTCGATGAATTTCGCGCTCCGGGCAGCAATTACAATATCGCATGCAAAGGCAATGTTGGCCCCAGCGCCAGCCGCTACTCCATTTACTGCACAAATCACTGGCATTTTCAGAGCTGCCAGCCGCCGGATCAGCGGGCTATAGTACTTTTCAACAGAAACGCCCAAGTCAGTGTCGGCTGTACCGGGCGAAACACTTTGATCCGAAAGGTCCTGACCAGCGCAAAATCCGCGACCAGCTCCACTCAAAACCAATACGCGGGCCTCTGGACTGGCTTCAATTTTCGATAATGCCTTAGCAACTTCTTCATGCATCTCAACGGTGAAGCTATTCAGTCGATCCGGACGATTTAGGGTAACTCTTGCGATACCCCCAGCAATCTCAAATATGATAGTCTTAGACATAGTATTGCCCCCAACTGTTTGCAGGATGACTGGTCGGATTATTACTAGCAAGGCCTTATTGGCTACGATAGACATGTTTCTGCTTAATACCCTAACTCTTTACAGTTGAGGAAAAATGACCCGAGCTGCCGAGTTAGCACGCCGCGTTGCGGACACTCTTTTTAACCGCGAAGGAACTGGCCCGGCTTGGGGTATTGAGATCGAATCTGCTGACGTCGGCTACAGCCGGGTTTCCATGCGAGTCCGAGACGATATGCTCAATGGGCATCGCATGGCCCATGGCGGAATAATATTTTCGTTGGCCGACACCGCGTTCGCGTACGCATGCAACTCCCGCAACACTTCTACGGTTGCTCAGAGCGCAAACATTGTATTTCTCTCACCGGGAAAAGAGGGGGAACAATTGACTGCTGAGGCTAAAGAAAAATCTCTTGTAGGTCGCACTGGTGTCTATGAGGTGACAGTGCGCGGCGAAGACGGTCGAACCGTCGCCGAATTCCAGGGGGTTTCCCGCGCCATCGGCGGCGACGTTGTTTAATCGATAAGGATATAGGCCACATGACTGAAGCATTTATCTGTGATGCCATTCGCACACCTATTGGCCGCTATGGCGGCGGCCTTGCAAAAATCCGCGCCGATGATCTTGCCGCAATCCCTCTCCAAGCATTGATGGCACGCCAGTCCAGCGTGGATTGGGCGGCTGTCGACGATGTTATTTTGGGGTGCGCAAATCAGGCTGGCGAAGATAATCGCAACGTTGCACGTATGGCCGCGCTCTTGTCGGGCATGGGGGAATCCGTGCCAGGAACTACAATAAACCGCCTTTGTGGCTCTGGCCTAGATGCCGTTGCAATGGCTGCCCGCGCGATCAAGACCGGCGATGCGGACCTCGTCGTCGCGGGAGGGTCTGAAAGCATGACCCGCGCTCCGTTCGTAATGGGCAAAGCGGATACAGCATTCTCTCGCACTGCCGAGGTCTTTGACACCACAATTGGCTGGCGGTTTGTAAATTCTATTACGAAGGCAAATTTCGGCATCGATTCTATGCCTGAAACGGCAGAGAACATTGCGGAAGACTTCAAGATTTCACGCGAAGACCAAGACAAATTTGCCTTGCGGAGCCAGGAACGCGCGCATGCTGCCCAAGAAAGTGGTCGCCTTAGCGAAGAGATAACGCCTGTTGAGATTCCGCAGCGGAAAGGTGATCCAATCCGGTTCGAGAAAGATGAGCATCTGCGCGCGACGGATATTGAAACGCTTAGAAAGTTGAGGCCCTTTGTCCGCAAGGACGGCACAATTACAGCTGGCAATGCCAGCGGCGTGAACGATGGCGCCTGCGTCATTTTGATTGCGAGTAAAGCAGCGGTGAAAAAATATGGTCTTACGCCAATCACGCGGGTAGTTGGTGCCGCAGCCACCGGGGTTCCCCCGCGCATCATGGGCATTGGCCCTGCGCCAGCGACGAAAAAACTCCTGGATCGGCAGGGTCTCTCGATCTCAGACATTGATATTATTGAGCTTAATGAGGCGTTTGCATCCCAAGGGCTTGCGGTCATGCGTGAGCTCGGTCTCCCGGATAACGCCAACCACGTCAACCAAAATGGCGGTGCAATCGCCCTCGTGCACCCTCTGGGCATGTCTGGTGGTCGCCTGGTCCAAACAGCTTCTATTGAGTTGCGAG
>PASS01000086.1 GCA_002712165.1 Fidelibacterota bacterium | reverse complement strand
GCTTGGATAACATCTGGATGATTTGACAATCCTAAATAATTATTTGCACAAAAGTTTAATACATTCAAATTATTTACTCTAATCGTAGAGTTCTGTGGAGATTCTATAATTCTCTCATCTTTATAGAGCCCGCTTTTCTTTATATCATCTAGTTGCCTTTCAAACATTATGAATTGACAGCTTTTGATTTTAAGTAAGGGATAAAATATTCACTAAAGGCATTATCTAAGTTATATTTTGCTTTCCAATCCCAATCATATAAAGCACGCTCACAGCAAACTTCTGATGGCCAGCCATTTACCATTTTTTGTCGTTCTTCATTAATATTATATGTAACATTAAAATCTGGGAAGTAAGTTTTTATTTTATTGTGAAAAAGTTCTACACTCGGACTAAAAGCAGAAATATTATAAACCTGATGCTTCAAATATGATTTTTGTACTTTCATTAATTTACATATTGCATCAATTGCATCTGGCATAATCATAAATGGAAGTCGCGTTTCCTTATTTACAAAGCATTCATAATCTTCCTCGCTCTTAGAAGCTGAGTGGAGCATCTCCGGGATATAATCACTTGTTCCTCCTGTTGGATGAGTTGTAATACTGATAAGTCCCGGGAAGCGAATTGATCTAAAATCGAGCAGATCCGGACTATAATCTTTTGTTAGGCGGTGATAATTTTTAGAAAAATATATACCAAGTTGTTCGCAATATAGCTTATTCATACCATAAATTGTTTTTGGATTAAGACACTCAGACTCTTTGATTGGATTTACAATATTTTTATCTAAACCATATACAGCAATTGAGCTTGGGAAAAAAAATTGAACCGGACTATTATTCATAGTCCCCTGTTTGATTGCTAAATCAATTAAATTTAAAGTACCATTAACATTTACTTGATTTGCATTAAATGGAGCATATTCAGATTTTGTGCTAAGCATAGCAGCTAAATGATAGATTGTTGATATTTCATAATCGGCATTAACATCATCAATGATTTGCTGATCTAAGATACTTCCCGTTATATGCTTATAAATTTTTGAAGTATCTTCAAGTGGCTGTAAATCTAAAGTCACGATATTATTAGAACCACTCTTTGATAAGTAATCAATTAAATTTTTACCGATCTCACCATTTGCGCCAGTAATTAAAATGATTTTTTTTCTAGACATAAAACTCTCTTAAATTAACAATAAGTTATAAATTACTATAATTATATGCTTAATAATATATGGAAAATAATATTTTTAGTTTTTTTATCATCATGTGCAAGTGATAGTATTGTTGATTCAGAAAATAATTCATCTTCAAATCCCAATAATCTTGATATTGTTACTTGGAATATTGAGCGCTATCCCAAACACTCTAATACAAATAATTATTTAGAAAGTATCATTAATAATTTAGAGGGGGTTGATATTATTGCATTGCAAGAAATTGAAAGCTCAGCAGACATTAATGAGCTAGCGAATAGTTTAGATGGTAGCTGGACATTTTATAGGCATGAAAATAGTGATTGGGGAGAGCTCTCTTATCTAATCAACCTAGAAACTATTACTTTTCAGGAGCCCTACTCTATTTTAAATGAGTATCAATATTACTTTGCTTATAGACCCCCATATGTTTTAGAATTTAATTATAACAATCAGGATTTTGTATTAATAAATGTGCATTATAAGTGTTGTGGAGATGGTAATTTAGATGAACAAGATAGCGGAGATGAGGAGTATAGGCGCTTGCAAGCCTCTATTTATTTAGATAATTATATTTCAACCAATTTTAATAATTCAAATGTTATTATTGTAGGAGATTTTAATGATAGCCTGGATGATAGTGCTTCCGATAATGTTTTTAATATATTCTTAGATAGCTCAGAATATTTTTTTACGGATTTACCAATGGCTCTAGAAAGTAACTATTGGGAGTACTGGTCATTTCCTAACTGGCCTAGTCACTTAGATCATATTTTAATTACCAGTGAGTTATTTGATGAATATGAAAAATCAAACTCAACATGTACTACGCTAGTTTTTGACAATTTATTTAATAATGGCTGGTTAGGTTATGATATGTATATTTCTGATCACAGACCAGTTCACCTATCATTAGATACTAATCAATAATTTCATTCCACATAAAGCGGGCAATTCTTTCTTTTGTATCAATATCAGATTTTATTTTTTTACCAGATGATGAAAAAATAGTTACTTGATTAGTATCAACATCAAAACCTTGATTGATATTATTAGCAGTATTTAAAACAATGAAATCTAGTTTTTTTCTATTCATTTTATCTAAAGCATTTTCTTCTAGATTTTCCATTTCTAATGCAAACCCAATAATACAGGCTTTCGTTTTATCTTTAATATAATCCAAAATATCAACTGTTGGTTCAAGCTCAATATTGAGTTTCGCCTCATGTTTTTTAATTTTACTTGGGTTAATATTTTTAGGACGATAATCAGCTACAGCTGCATTCATAACAATATAATCAGAATCTAATTTTTCAGAAACAGCCTCTAACATGTCACTTGCAGTATTAATATGAATCATAGTAATGCCTGGAATATCTTTTAGATTATTCGGTCCAGCTATTAAAGTAACATTTGCGCCAAGATTGTGTGCGGTTTCTGCAATTGCGAATCCCATTTTACCACTTGACCTATTTGAAATATAGCGAACGCCATCAATTGGTTCTTGAGTGGGTCCTGCCGTAATTACAATATTTTTATTTTTTAATGGGAGTTTAATATCAAATACGCTTTGAATATTGTTTAATATGCGTTGAGTATTTGCTAGCCGGCCCTTTCCTTCATGTAAGCTTGCTAGGAATCCATCTTCAGGATCAACAATAATTTTACCTCTTTTACGAAGTTTTTCTACGGCATCAAGATTAGCTTTATTTCTCCACATCTTATAATTCATTGCAGGACAAAATATTGTAGGCTGCTCACATATTGACAGCGCCAAAGATAAAGAATCATCTGCAATTCCATTTGCTGCCTTTGCAATAATATTTGCTGTTGCAGGTAAAATCAGAACCATATCAATATCAAAAGCTAGATTAATATGTTCTAATCCAGGTTTAGGGTCATCTTCAAAAATACTATCAATAACAGGATTATTTGTAAGTGCTGCAATTGTTGATTTTCCAATAAATTGTTTTGCAGAGTGTGTCATGATAGCCTGTACATTTCCACCCGCTTTACGAATAATACGAATTATATCACAGGCCTTATACGCAGCAATTGAGCCTGTAATTCCAATTAGTATATTTTTATTTTTTAGTTTTTTCATTTTTTATAGCAAACCATTAGTCCATCACGAATAGGTAATAAAGTATTAAATACGCGCTCATCTTCATTAATAAATTTTGCTGTTTTATTTAAAACTTTTGAATGGTCATCTTTTGGACTAATAACTTCTCCACTCCATAGCATATTATCTAAAACAATGACGCCGCCTTTACGTATTAACGTAATAATTCTTTTATAATATTCTAAGTAATTAATTTTATCTGCATCAATAAAAGCAAAATCAAAGTAACCTGTTTGGAATGTCTCTAGAGTTTCCAATGCCTGTCCCTGATGAACTGTTATGTTTTTTTGAAGATTAGCTTTTTGAATAAAATCATTAGCTGTTTTTACATGCTTTTCCATGGCTTCACATGTATGTAATTCACAATCACTATAAACTTCGGCCATTTTGATAGCTGAGTAACCTGTAAAGGTGCCTACTTCTAAAATTTTTTTTGCTTTCATTGACTGGATTATAAATTGTAAAAAATTTCCTACCATGTTGCCCGAAATCATTTGAGGAAGCTGCTTATTTTTAAATGTAAAATCTTCTAATTCTTGTAAAATACCTGAGTCTTGATTAGAGTTATTATCACAATATTCAAGAATTTTTTTATCAATAAACTTCATTATTTTAACATCTCTTTTAAGGTTCCATCTTGTTTCATTTTTAATAAAGAGTCAAATCCTCCAATTGGTTTCCCATTAATTATAATCTGAGGCACGGTTGAACCTCCTGTTATCTCCTGTAAATCTTGACGGCTAATACCTTTTTCTTCAATATCAATTTCTTCATACGTTTGCCCCAATTCATCTAAGAGTCTTTTCGCTGAAGCGCATGGGCCACACCAGGTAGTACTATAAATCTTAATCATTTAATATCCTTTTCTTATTGGAAAAATGCATAAAAAATATAAATTAATGTAACCAATTATATAAGGATTTAATTATGTTATTAAAACAAGGCGATAAAGCCCCTAATTTTTCACTCCCAGATGCTGATGGAGGAACTGTTTCACTGGAAGATTTTAAGAATCAAAAAGTAGTTTTATGGTTTTTCCCTAAGGCAAGCACTCCTGGCTGAACAGTAGAAGGACAAGGATTCCGTGATGAATTCGATAAATTTAAAAGTAATAATATTGAAATTATAGGCTGTTCTGCAGATTCTCCATCAAAACAAAAAAAGTTTTGCGATAAACAAAAGTTTCCATATCCCATGCTATGTGATGAAAGCCATTCAATGCTTGAAGATTATAAAGTTTGGGGACTTAAAAAATTTATGGGTAGAGAATATATGGGAATTTCACGTGTTACATATATCATTTCAGAAGCCGGCTTAATCGAAAAGGTTTATGAAAAAGTAGCAACAAAATCACATGCGAAGGATATTTTAGAAGACTTAGAAATTAAATAGATTTATTTTTCAATGAAATTAGTAAAAATATTAAATTTTTTAATTCCTATTTTAGGACTTCTGTTATCATTAATAGTATATACTAGTTTTATTCCAAATTTAAATGAATACTTAAAACAGGATGACCCGGTATGGGATTCTATACAATCTTGGGAGATAGGTTTTATACTAGTATTTCTGTGCTCCTTATTCTATACGATACGTTCTATCATTAATAAGAATATATCTTATTATTATAAAATAGTATCTATTATATCTGGATTATGTGGTATTTTTTTCTCTCTTAATTTTTATTATCATGACTGATGATAAGTATGATCAGGGACAAAATATTAAATATGATGACGGATGGTACCTATCTCAGATATTTTGTTTTTTAACTTTTTTAGGTATTTATATAACAACACAAATTGCATTCTTTATAAATACTAAAAAACATATTTTAGTAAGAATTTCTGAATCTAGTTATGGGTTATTTGGACTTCTTTTTGCTTCAACATATTGTGCTGCAGGACTGAATTTTCAAACGTACATTACAGATTCTAAAAACGGGTATGTAACAGTAGATGGAATCTCATCAAATGGAGCTGAAATGGGTGGAATTTTTCTTACCCTAACATTTATTCTAATGCTTGTTAGAGAACTGCTAAATATTTACTTTAAAGATTAGTTACTAAACCTTAAGATATTAAATCTTGAATAGAATTATTAATTTGATCAATAGATATTCTTGATTGCTCCATTGTATCTCGATTTCTCAAGGTTACGGTGTTGTCAGATAATGTATCATGATCAACCGTTATTCCAAATGGGGTTCCTGCTTCATCTTGTCTTCGATAGCGTTTCCCAATTGATCCACCGGCATCATAAAAAGCGCTAAAATTATTCCTTAAATCAGATGTTAGTTTTTGTGCAATCTCAGGCATCCCTTCTTTATTCATTAAAGGGAAAACAGCTACAGTAATAGGAGCAATTTTAGGAGAAAGTTTCAATACTATTCGTTTATCTCCATTTATTTCTTCTTCTGTGTATGCATCTGCTAAGACAGTTAAAAAAGCTCTATCAACTCCAGCAGATGTTTCTACAACAGCAGGCACAAAATGAGTATTATTAACCGTATCAAAATATGTTAATTTCTTACCACTATGTTCCATATGCTGGTCTAAATCATACGTTCCTCTATCTGCTATTCCTTCTAGCTCTGACCACCCAAAATCAAACTTATATTCTACATCAAAACAGGCAGATGAATAATGTGCAAGCTCATCATCTCCATGTGCTCGCAACCGAAGTTTATCTTCTGAAATACCTAATTTTTTAAACCAGCTTAAGCGCTCTTCAGACCAATGCTTTAGCCATTTTTTAGTATCATCTTTATGGCAAAAGAATTCCATTTCCATTTGTTCAAATTCTCGTGTCCTAAAAATAAAATTACCTGTTGTGATTTCATTTCGAAAAGCTTTTCCTATTTGAGCTATCCCAAATGGTAATTTTTGTCTAGCAGTAGACTGAACATTTAAATAATTCACGAAAATTCCCTGAGCGGTTTCAGGGCGCATATAAATTTCAGAACCTGATTCTTGAACAGGTCCCATGTGAGTTTTAAACATTAGATTAAACTGTCTAAGATCTGTCCAGTCACCAATATTTTTATTAAAGGGATCTATAACCCCACAATCTTTCATAATAGCACCACTACTTTCTGAGTCCATTAGCTGTACAATAATTGCCTGGTAACATTCATCGCTATTTGTATAATTATTATCTATTTTGAAATTTGTTAACAAAGCATCAATAACAGATTCTTCCTGATCATTTAATAGATGATCAACGCGATACCGTTTTTTAGTTTCCTTATTATCAATTAAAGGGTCATGAAAATTTTCAACATGCCCACTTGCTTCCCATACCTTCGGGTGCATTAATATAGCTGCATCCATACCCACAACATTCTCATTTGCTGTCACAATTGATTTCCACCAAAGATCTTTAATATTTCTCTTTAGCTCTACACCGAGAGGCCCATAATCCCATGTTGATGCAAGCCCGCCATATATTTCACTACTTTGAAACACAAATCCACGTCTTTTTGAAAGGGAGGTTAGAATATCTATAATTTTGTTATCTTGTGGCTTTGCCATTACTTATTTTTTCCTTCTGAACTTTGATGGACCTTTTGCTGCCTTTGCAGCGATAATTTCTAGCGCTAAATCAAGGCTCATGGATTCAATCTCTTTATCTTTAGGGAATGGAGCATTAATTTTTTGATTTGTTATATATGGTCCGTAGCGACCCTTTTTAATTTCTATTTTATTCCCATCTTTATCCTCTCCTAGATCTTTCACTACTGCAGGTGTTTTACTTTTTCTATTTTTAAGCAATTCAATTGCAGCGTCGATATCCATATCTAGAAAGTTTGAATGTTCATATACACTGGCATTAATTTTTCCTGCTTTAATATAGGGGCCATATCGTCCAATATCTAGAGTTATCATATCTCCAGTTTCATCCCATTTTCCTATTTCTTTAGGAAGGCTCATGATTTGTTGTGCAATTTCAGGGGTTACATCAGACACTGCTTGACCTGGAAGCAGAGACTTCATTTTTTTCTCACATTTTAAGTAAGGCCCGTATCGTCCAACCTTAAGAAAAATAGGCTCATTAGATTTAATATCCACTGCAATAGGATCTTCAGTTTTCTCAGATTCAGAGAACAATTCTAAAATTTTATCTTCATTTAATTGATCTGGAGCAATATCATCATACACGTTTGTTGTTTTTCCATTATTATCTATATATACACCAAACTTTCCAATTTTTAATTCATAGGTGTCATCATTAATAGAATATTGCTTAATTAACTTTGAGGCGCCAATATCAATATCTCGATTTAAAAGATTATTAAGACCTTTAACGCTATCATCTCCAAACCAGAACCCATTTAAAAAGTTAATATAATCCATTTTATTATTTGAGATTTGATCCAGATTATCTTCAAGCCCCGCAGTATACTGTAAGTCTACCAAATCCTCAAAGTTAGACTCTAAAAACTGAACAACCGCATAAGCAGAAAAATTAGGAACCATTGCTCCATTTATTTTATTAATATATTTTAATTGAATTTTATCCATAATTGTTGCGTATGTCGAAGGTCTTCCTATTCCGAGTGCTTCTAACTCTTTTACTAAAGATGCTTCCGTAAAACGTCCGATTGGTTTGGTAAAATGTTGCTTCCCATCAATAGATTTTAAATTAAGGGCATCTTTTTTATTTAAAATAGGGAGCATTTTATCATCTTCATTTTTTGAATCTGTTGATTCGTTATAAATTGATAAAAAGCCTGGAAATTCTATAGCCTTTCCCCTTGCTTCAAATAAGCACTCACCTGCTTCAATTGAAACGACAGTATTCATAATTTTTGCAGATTTCATTTGTGAGGCAACTGTTCGCTTCCAAATCAAATCATATAATTTCCACTCCTTATCATCTAATTTTGATTTAAGGTCCTTTGGATGAATAATATCTCCTGCAGGACGGATTGCTTCGTGTGCTTCTTGCGCATTTTTGACCTTACTTTTATATGTTCGGGGCTGGTCCGGAAGATTCGCAGGGTTATCTTTTTTAATAATATTACGTATTTGCTTAACTGCTTGATCTGCAATTGTAATAGAGTCTGTTCTCATATACGTGATGTATCCAGCCTGATATAGATTCTGTGCTAACCGCATAACATTTTTAGAACTTGTATGCAACTTTCTTATTCCATCTTGTTGTAGGGTAGATGTAATAAATGGGGGATACGGATTTTGCGTATAGGATTTCTGCTGAACATCGCTTACCACCCAATCTGTATTTTTAAGACTTTCAACTATATTATCTGATAATGTATTATCTAAAAGCGTTTTGTCTTTAGCAATCAACTCCCCGGTTTTTTTATTGAAATCCTTACCTATTGCAATTTTTTTGTTATTATTTTGAGCTAATTTTGCTTCAAATTCAACATCATTTTTTATAAGGTTAGCAGATATACTCCAATATTCACTTTTAATAAATTGTGTTCGTTCTTTTTCTCGATCAACAACAATTTTAATAGCAGGGCTTTGTACGCGCCCCGCAGACAAACCTGAAGCAACATTTTTCCATAGTTTATTTGAAACAGGAAAGCCTAGTAATCTATCAATAACTCTTCTTGTTTCCTGGGCATTAACTAGTGAAGTATCTATTTCTCTAGTATTATTAAATGAATCTAGGATTGCATCCTTAGTAATTTCATGAAACACTAATCTTTTTACAGGTATAGCAGGCTTTAACATTTCAACAAGATGCCATGCGATTGCCTCACCCTCACGATCTGGGTCTGTCGCTAAATATAGTTCGCTTGATTTTTTCAGAGCATCCTTTAAAATTTTAAGATTTGCCTTCGATATAGTCTCTACATACTTAGTTTTAAATTTTTTATCTGGATCAATTCCTAAATCACTTTTAGGAAGATCTCGAATATGTCCAACTGATGCTTCAACAAGATATTCACTTCCTAAGAACTTTTTTAAAGTTTTAGCTTTTGATGGGGATTCTACAATAATTAAATGATAAGATTTTGATGTCATATATATAAAAATTTATTAATCTTTAAGTGTAATCTCGTAAGGAATTCTTTAAAAAAGTTAAAAAAAAATGGTCAAATTAGAAGGGAATATAAAAAAAATGAAAGCTGAAAATAAAGAGCCAATTCAGTACTCTTTCGTTTTATCAGACCAAATTATTCCTATAAATGAACACATTGGTTCAACCATTTCATTAAAATGGAGCAGGATTATTCATTGTGTTAAATGTGGCAATAAAACGAATAAATCATTTTTTCAAGGTTTCTGCTATCCCTGTTTTATAAATGCTCCAGAATCTTCAGAGTGTATTTTAAAGCCTGAGTTATGCCAGGCCCATGAAGGCATTAGTCGCGATATGGAGTGGTCAAAGCGTCACTGCCTAAGCGACCACTATGTATATCTTTCACTGACTTCTGGAATTAAGGTTGGGGTTACTCGTCATACTCAGATTCCCACCAGATGGATTGACCAGGGAGCTATTAAAGCATTAAAGCTTGCTCAGACTCCTAACCGATATCTGGCTGGAGCTATTGAGGTTATACTCAAAAATTTTGTATCTGATAGAACCTCTTGGCAAAAGATGCTAAAAAATGATGTAGACCAGACTATTGATTTGTATCAGTATCGTGAAACCTTAAAAAATGATTTACCAAATGATTTAAAAACATATATTTTAGATAAAGAAGTTGAGCAGGGATTAGAATATCCTATAACTCAGTATCCAGAAAAAATAAAAAGTATTAATTTTGAAAAAGTGGGTGAGTATGAGGGTGTATTAACAGGGATTAAAGGTCAGTATATATATTTAGACAATCAGTACGTAGTTAATATGCGTAAATACTCAGGCTATTATTTTCAAATTAATTTGTTATAAGCAAAATTCCCACCGATTATAGTTCCTAATATTTCTGTTTTTAAAATTTTATCAGGACTAATTTGAGTTATATCATTAGATAAAATTGTTAAGTCTGCCTTATATCCTGGTATAATTTTACCCTTTTCTTTTTCTTTAAATTCAGCATTGGCACCCCAGCTAGTAAGCATTTTTAAGGCTTCAATTGGAGCCACTTTCTCTTGACTCTGGAATCCTTCTTTAGGATAACCTTCATGGTTTTGTCTTGTAATTGCAGCATAGAATTCAAATAGAGGATTTCCTTCTTCAATAGGGCAATCAGAGCCTCCAGCAATTTTTGCTCCCTTATCAATAAATGTTCTCCAGCGTGATATGCGATGTAGCCGGTGCTTTCCAATTCTTTCAGGGAGCCATCCCATATCACTAGTACAGTGGCTAGGCTGCATGGATGGTATAATATGATTATCTACAACACGCTCTAAATCATTCGAGGTAACCATTTGTGCGTGTTCTAGTCTCCAACGAGTATCGCAGTTTTTGGTGTACTGAGAATAGGCATCGATTACAATCTGATTTCCCTTATCTCCAATAGCGTGTGTATTAAGTTGGTAGTTGTACTGATTACATCTTTTTGCAAGGGCCTTAAATTCATCATGGCTAATTAGAATCAGGCCACAATTATGGGTATCATCACTATAGGGCTCAAGTAGAGCTGCTCCGCGACTTCCAAGAGCACCATCAATAAATGCTTTAACAGATCGAATAGTATACTTATCAGATTCTAAAAATCCAGCTTTAAAGAACTGGTCACACAGGTTGCGATCAGAGCCATCCAACATTCCATAACATCGTATTGGAAAATTATCTTCATTAATTAATTCTTTGATTGCATCTATAATCGTTTGATTTTGCCATGCGTCATGAACCGAGCAAATTCCCCTTTTTATAATAATATCTGTAGCCTCTTTAATCCATCTTTTAACATTATCTAAAGTATTTTCTTGGTTTAGGTGGCTGGTAATAGACATAGCATTATCAATAAGAATGCAATTATTAATAATCTTGCCTCCACTAGGCACACCTTGCTCAGGTGAATATCCTGCATCATTTAAACATTTTTTATTAACCCATGTAGCATGTCCATCAATTCGTGTAAAAATAATTGGATTATTTGGAGCAATAGCATTTAAAACATCTTCGCCTGGAAAATCTTTTGACTCCCAAAGATTTTGATCCCAACCAAACCCAAAAATAATATCACCAGGATTTTTATTTTTACATTCATCAATAACGAGCCTCTTTATTTCATCTAATGAAGCTACTCCCTTTAATTGCACCATATCCAAACGCTTCCCCAGATTCCTTAAGTGAAAGTGGGAGTCAATAAAACCTGGTATAATAG
>PASS01000004.1 GCA_002712165.1 Fidelibacterota bacterium | reverse complement strand
TTCTCCTTCTACTGCTGCTGCTGCTCCTGCTGCTGCTCCTGCTGCTGCTCCTGCTGCTGCTGCTGCTGCTTCTCCTTCTACTGCTGCTGCTGCTGCTGCTGCTGCTTGTTCTGCTGCTGTTTGATCTGCTGTTTGATCTGCTGTTTGATCGGCTGTTTGATCTGCTGTTTGATCTGCTGTTTGATCTGCTGTTTGACCCCCGGTGGAGCGCTCCTCAAAGCACCGCATGACTGCGCTCGACATTTCCTGTATCTCGTTCGCTAGGCTCGGCTCCCCTCGAGGGCCGAAGACGTTGGTGCACGCCGATACAGAACCACCGGCGGCGACGTTGCATGCGTTCAGGTCCTCGACGCAGAACTGCCCAGCGGGGCAGCGGGCGGTGCCGCACTCGCATGCGGCGTCGTTGACCACTGAGCCGTCTGAGTTGCTGCACGCCGATAGAGAACCACCGGCCCAGAGGTGATCAAGGTGCTGGCGCAGGCAAAGGTCGGTTGCGGGCCACATATCCTGCCAAGTTGCCACGCCCCAGTCGACGCTGGTGCAGGGCGCCTCCTGGTCAATATCGTAGCATGCGTTCAGGTCCTCGACGCAGAACTGCCCAAGGGGGCAGCGGGCGGTGCCGCAGGAGAAGGTGGGGGCGCGGGCGAAGCACGCGTTCCGGTCCTCGACGCAGAACTGCCCAGCGGTGCAGCGGGCGCTGCCGCAATCGCATTCGGCGGCGTTCTCCGCTGAGCCGTCTGAGTTGCTGCACGCCGATACCCCCCCGGGGGCGGCAGCCTGGCAGCATCTATCCACTGTGCACCTGCCGTCGTTCTCACTGCCGCAAGCGATATCATCTTGCAAATTTACCATGTTGTAGTCTCCACACGAAAAGCGTGACCTAGCCTTGGTACTTCCCGCTCCATACACGTCCCCGCACGTCGCTGAATTCTGAACGACGATAAAGGACCCAATATCGTAGATGGCTGCCCCGCCGCCCGCAGCGTCGTCGCAGCACATCGTAATCATGTCGCACGATTCACTGGCGCACTGTTCGACAGAGTTCATCTTCCGCAACAAGGTGCCCGGGCAGACGAAAGGATCGTCCTCGGTTCCGTCGCCGTCCGTGTCGTCGCACGTTGCCAGTGAGGCTGTACAGCACTCGTCGCGCGTGCACGTTTCCGTTCCGCAGATGACATTCTCCGGGCTCGCATGGAGTATGGGGGTGGGGGAGGAGCAGGGGAAATTAACGTTCGGCTCGTCCCCAGTAGTATCCGCGCAGGTCCTCGGCGCCGATTCCGCCGTGCAGCACTCGGCGGGCGTGCACGAATCACCGGCGCAGCGGACAGTCGACGCGTTCTGTTCGAGGTACATATTATTTAAGGTATCGTCGGCGGCGCTGCAGTCAAAGAGTTCGTTGCTCCCATCCCCATGAATGTCCGTGCAAGTTCTGTTCGGCGCGGGCGGGGCAGCGCCGCGAGCCAAGTTGGCTGCTACGTTAAACCGAAACGATACGCTGCCCGTCGGATCAGCACTTCCGGAGTTCCGACGGGCGTCTTCATCAACCGTTTCATCATCATCAAATCCTCCTAAGGCCCATGCTATTAAAAGAGATACACTAATGACTATTAATAAAATAAGTACAACCCATCCAAATGAATATTTTTTGGATTCCTTTAATTCAGTTAATTTACTACGCATATATATATATATATATATATCTATATTTTTTTTTACTTTTAATATATTCCATCTATAGCCTCGAATAGTTTATTATATAAATAGAAAATGCTTCTTGAATCTCTAATTCAGATGCATTTGGATTTATTTTAATATAATCAGATTTAAATTTTATCCTTTCCTCAGCAAGAGGAATACTAAATTCAAGTAATTTTCTATTCTCTACACCATAATCATTTGGTATTAGATAAGATCTAATATGTGTACATATATATTTTAAAAACTGATTATATTTAGTAAGAGTATCGTTTAAATGCATCTATATAAAAACTATATATTATAAATTTGATACTATTATTGATGATCTATATATATATATATATGACTGAATATATAGATTGGAGTGCTAGGGAATGCGATTCATCATGCGTATTTCAACTAGTACAAAGATCTATAGAGATGTCTCAATCAGCACAAATGGCTGTTAATAATGTAGCAGAAGCACAATTAACATTTGAATCTATTGAAACAATGATTAATGAAATAACTGAAATAACTGAAAATACAGAAGAGCAGGTTATAGATCTCCGTATAGATATTCACCAATTATCAGAAGATATCACTCATCTAATGGGTACTATAAATAATTCAATGGATCATTCAACGCCTATTATAGATGATAATTTAATAGAATTAATAACTGTAACACTTATAGCATTCACAATATGTATAACTGTATGTTTATTTATAATCTGTTATTCTAATTATATGGAAGTTAAAAAAGAAAGAAGGAGAATTATAGCTACAAGTAATTAATGATTATATTACATACGAGAACCGTTTCTAAGCCATACATCCAAATTATTATTAATATATTCTTTAATATTTAGTATATTATCTATTTTATTTGTATTTTTCAAGTACATATTTAGATATACATCTAAATACCCTATATCTTGTATTATAGACTTTAATCTCATTAATTCATCCATTATATTATTATTCTATATGAATCCTTTATATTTATATTATATATATTATATATATTATAATATAAATGTCTATAAACTTTGTACCGATTCTTCCTAATAATGATGCTAATAATAATATAATATACATTTTACATTTTACAGAAGACCATAATGATATACGGGAAATATTATTAAGGGAAAGTGCACCTGAATTAGTTGAAATACCACTTCATAATGAAGGATATATAAATGTTAATAATATAAATATTAAACCATATATATCTGATATTGTAAGGATAATACAAAGATTTAATAATGATATATACATAGAACATGATATCAATATTCATAGTTTAGAGAATATACAAAATGGTAATTTTTATGAAGCTTATCATCCAACTGAATCTTTACATGATATATTAACTGTAACAGAATCATGTGTACATGATCCATATAATTCATCTGTATGTAACTTAGACGGTTTCACTCCTGGTACCACTGTGCGTACCGCTACCGAAGCATCATGCAGAGAAGGTTGTATCTATACACCTTACAAAGGGATAGATATACATAAACAATATTACTTTTTTTATGAGATTATTGGTACTAATTTTACAACAGGGGAAGTATTTGATAATATAATTGATGATAATGAAGGTTTTTTTACAAACTTAAATCAAACTAGAGAGTTTAATGCTATTAATGAAAGGGGTGATAGTGATATACAAGATATTATAAATATAGCCACTGAATCAATTACTGGAATTAGAGCTATTGAATGGGGTAATACAAATGGAGAAGAAGATAGAGATCGGGAATTTATAGCAATATCAGGTAGATTAGTATTAAATATAATAGATGGAGTTAATATAAGTGCTACGTTAATTGATAGATATAATGAATTAAAAGAAGAAATAATAATGAATGAACATGAAATTCCTAATTCAGTAATAGATATTATTGAGCTAGCTGAATCAGCGGAAATGAATGATGCACAAACATTAGGTGGAGCTATTTTATATATATTAGATAGAGATAATGAATCTGCAAATGAAAGAAGTTTTAGAAGAATATATGTACTTGATACTGAATCAGTTAGCGATGAAACAATAACTTTACCCACCCTCTCAGCCGCAGCCAGCTCCGCGTCGTCAGACTTGAGCCTCTCATCGACTGCCTCCACACCGGTACTTCAATTACCACCTCAATCCTCATCTGGTAGCGAAGGTGAATACTCATTAATAGGTGGAAGTAGAGGTCTTCATTATTCCTTACACCCTGAAAATAGTAATATATCAACTCGAAGAAATAGATCTAAGAAGAATAGATCAAAGAAAAATAGATCTAAGAAGAATAGATCTAAGAAAAATAGATCTAAGAAGAATAGATCTAAGAAGAATAGATCTAAGAAGAATAGATCTAAGAAAAATAGATCTAAGAAGAATAGATCTAAGAAAAATAAATAACTATAAATTACTTATAGACAAGTTTATATCAATATATTATAATGAAAAACAGATTATCATGGGATGAATACTTTTCAATGATAGTCAAAGTAACAGCAGAAAGGTCACCATGTGAAAGATTACATGTTGGTTGTTTACTAGTAAAAAATAACCGCATAATTAGTCAAGGCTATAATGGTTTCTTACCTGGTTGTCCCCATCAATCTATTATTAGAGATAATCATGAACAAGCTACATTACATGCAGAGCAAAATGCATTAATTGATTGTGCTAAAAGAGGTGTAAGTTGTGATGGATCTATTGCATATATAACACATTACCCTTGTATTATATGCACTAGATTATTATTAGCAGCTGGGATAAAGAAGATAAAATACTTAAATGATTATAAAAATGATGAATTAGTTAATATATTTACACAACAATGCAATGTAGAAGTATTTAAACTATAAAATATATATCAGTGATTTTATACATCACCCTCGATGTCGACGACACGGTTGTCTCTTCAGAGACGCTCTTGGATGAAAGAATAACCTTCTTCCATAGGCAGGGTAGCCTTTTATGGACTCTGTCCCCAGCCAGGTGTATTGACGTATTCCGTACCTATACGAGCTTCTTTGGCCTCGTTATAAAACACATTTTCTTTTTCGGTCTGTAAACCAGCCATATGTGCATCGGTTGGTGTACATATTCCACCACCGTGTTGCGGTAGAGTACACCAAGCACACCTTTGCTCTTTTATCTCCTCATCAGAAAGACCGAAACATGACCTTTGATTAATAGGCAGCTGCCGTAGCCTGCATCCATCAGGCGCGCCATCATGACCTTGCAGGAACCCTTTGGCTGTGTCCGGTATATCCTCCGCCCTACCTATATCTGAACCTACTATAAACCCTTCCCCAGCCACCGGGCATCCAACCTGTCCGATTTCTGCCCCTGTTTGAATGCGGGGATCGCGTCGTCGACCACCACATGTAGTACATGCCGATGTAATATCTGCATTTGAGGCATTTTTTAAAGACCTACAACCAAATGCACATTGTTTACATATCTTTTCACCGGCTGTCCGGCTCAAGATTCTCTTATCTTCCGCACATATATAGTCCTCTCTACAATCGTTATGTGAATTACATTTGTCACCAGGTGCTAATGTTCCTCTATCGGCACTTCTAAATGGGCGCGTGATTGTCCGCCTTGTCCCGAGTCCGCTTCCAACACTAAAATTTGATCTAGTCCTAAAACAAGGATACAAAACATATAAGTATGCTATAAATGCTAATAAGATGAGAAGAAGTAATCTATTATCCATATTATATATATATATTATATTTTAATTATTATTTAATTATTATTTAATTATTATTTAATTATTATTTAATTATTATTTAATTATTATTTAATTATTGTATAGGTTGTACATCAAGGGTAGATCCTTCTATTAATTGTGGGTTATTCGCAAAAATTAATGCAACTGATACAGTTAAACCTTTCCAATTTATATCATCCAATCCTTCAGTAAAGAGGGTATTTATATGATTGATTCTACTATTTATATACATTTTTCTAGAATCTGTAGTACGTTTTGATTCTGATATTAGTCTCTCAATAACTTTATTTCGTGAAGTCATCATACGGCTCCGTGAATGTTTTACCATATCTTGTGAAGCTAATACCATGGATGTACCCTTCCTTAAACTGGTTGAGTAATGCTTTGTATAAGTATATACTGCATCCATATATGATGGTTGTGTACCATCGCCAATAGCTAATAATCCTCCAATTAGATCATTATTAATATCTCCCTTATGTAAATCTACGCGCAACTCTTTAGCTATATCCTTATAACGAATTATACCTTGCATAATAATATCCATAAACCATAGATTCATTAAATTACCTAAATTATCCTTTGTTATGTGAAAAGATGCAGTCATATATACTTTTGATATCTCTGCTATTAATGATTTACTAACTTCAAAGTTCCAAGCAACCCCTTGTTTTTGAGTACATTTACTTTTATCCGTACAATCTATTCCTAATCTCTCAAATGCTTTATTATTTGAAGATTCTATTATATCTATAATTGTTTGATTTAACCCTCTTTGATGAGACCATTGATCCCATGCATATGGAGTCATGCCTTCTATATTTGAATATCCTGAATTAATTATACCGATTATAGATTTTGTAGTTGGATTATATTTATCTATAATTGGTTTTTCTACGGATAGAGAATCTATTCTATCAACCCCTTCCTCATAGAATTCTTTTTCTAGTTGTAATTGATTTAAAACCTTTTGTTGTGAATTTGGTATTCCTTTTAGACCTACCTCACTTACCTTTGAATTTAATTTCTCATATATAGATAGAGTTCTATCTCTACCAAATGATGTTTCTATCATAGCTATTGGTATATCACATAGATCATGTTGATCACTTACACACCCTAGATCTGAATTCCAATCATTGATAAAACTAGCTATTGTTGCATCCATGATATTATCTCCCATATCTATTATACTACCTGTATCAGCCAATTCATTCAATAATTCAATACCTTTTGTAGTTGAAACCGATAATTTATTAATAGCATTTATTTGACTCAATACATTCCATGAAAGGGTTGCGCCTGTAGAAAGGGCAACGCCTATAGCCTTTGCACTTGTTACAGCTCCTAAAATAGCAGCAGGCACTGCAGCATCTGAACTACTTGATAAATATCCTATTGTAATCATTCCAGTTGCTAATATTTTCCTCCAAGAACCACCACTTTGTATTTCCTCTATTCTATCTGATTGATTTGAATAATTTAATAATATATTTAGGTTATGAATATCTATATAAAAGTCATTTCTTTTATTTATATTATTCTCAAGGTTTGTAATAACTAATGATGCGAATATCCTTCTAATTATATATATACCAATACTATCAGATGACCTTAATAAACATTCAATTAGCATTAATAGATTAGAATTTATATCTGATAAAGTTGATAACACCTTTATTTTATATGTTATAAATAATATATTTCTAAGGTAATAATCAATACAATAACTATAAAATATATTCAATAGATCTTCATCATAATATGATTCAAGTTCTAATATATCATTATTTGATATTGTATTAAAATGATGGTTAACAATATCAATTGTATCTATTTTACCACCTTTCTGTTTATACGCTTTTCGATGTGATTTCCGTCTTTGTGATTTCCGTCTTTGTGATTTCCGTCTTTGTGATTTCCGTCTTTGTGATTTCCGTCTATGTGATTTCCGTCTTTCTGATTTCCGTCTATGTGATTTCCGTCTTTCTGATTTCCGTAGCTTAAATATACGTTTTGATTCATTATATAAACGCATAATATATATATATATATACTATATAAAATATTAATTATTAATTAGGTTCTTCAATATCATATGGTATTACCTCTTCTTCTTTTATTGTACTATCTTCTATAGTATGTTCTATATCTATAGTATTTATATTATTACAACATACTCTAATTAATCCAAATAGTATTAATAATACGATCCAACCAATAAGTATAAACTGTTTCCCTTCATTTGAATCCATAATATATATATTATCTAATTGTTATATTCAAATTTCTAATGTTTAAATCAATCTATATCTTTCTTTCTTGGTATTATAAGTTATATTATCAGTTGAAATATATACGTCCTCTTTACCTTTTACGCTATATAATAAATAGATCAATAGTACCCCCCATATCCCCCCCTTAATTCTTGATAAGAATAACCTCTTTGGTAGGATAATAAATAATAATGAATAAATATCTATTATTAAACTACGTTTACTTTGTGTATCTAATTCATTATATATATTTAAACACTGTATATACATATTAATAATAAATAAGTTATAAACCTTATATCTTATTATCTATTCTTTCTTAATCCTTGTTTTTTTAATAACTCCTACAGCAACAGTTTGTCTCATATCACGTACAGCAAATCTACCTAATGGCGGATACTCAGTAAATGTCTCAACACAGAGTGGTTTTGTTGGTGTTAATTCTACAACAGATGCATCTCCATTTTTGATGAATTTTGGATTTTCTTCAATAACCTTACCAGTCCTACGGTCTATTTTCTGATTAATATTTTTGAATTTACATGCAATATGTGCTGTATGGCAATCAAGTACAGGAGCGTAACCATTTGATATTTGACCTGGGTGATTCATAACAATTACTTGCGAAATAAACGATTCCGTTTCACATGCAGGGTGATCTTTATTATTACTAGCAACATACCCTCTTTTAATATCTTTTACGGAGACATTCTTAATATTAAATCCAACATTATCACCAGGTAATGCTTCTTCCAATTTTTCATGATGCATTTCAACATCTTTACAATCCGTAATAATACCACTTGGTGCAAATTTAATAGATGTCCCTGGTTTTAGGATACCAGTTTCAACTCTTCCTACAGGTACTGTACCAACACCACCTATTTTATAAATATCCTGTAATGGTAACCTTAAAGGTTTGTCTATCGGTCTTTTAGGTGGTTTAATGTTATCAAGTGCTTCAAGAAGTGTTGGTCCTTTATACCATTTCATATTATCACTCTTATCTAACATATTATCTCCATGCCATCCTGATATAGGAATAAATGGAATGTTAATTGGTTTATATCCTACCTTTTTAAGGAAGCTTGATACCTCATTCTTAATTTCATCATAACGTTCTTTATTATAAGGGGGGGAAGTGGAATCCATTTTATTAGTAGCAACAATCATCTGTTTTACACCAAGAGTATATGCAAGTAGAGCATGTTCTCTTGTTTGACCATTCTTTGAGATACCCGCTTCAAATTCACCAGTAGGTGAAGCAATAACTAGAACAGCTATATCTGCTTGAGATGTACCTGTTATCATATTCTTTATAAAATCTCTATGACCAGGTGCATCTATTATTGTAAAATAGTACTTACTTGTCTCAAATTTCCATAATGCTATATCTATTGTAATACCTCTTTCCCTTTCTGCTTTTAATTTATCTAAGACCCATGCATATTTAAATGAACTTTTTCCCATTTCACTAGCCTCTTTCTCAAATTTTTCTATAACGCGTTTATCAATGCCTCCACATTTATAGATTAAATGACCAGTTGTTGTTGATTTTCCAGCATCAACATGACCTATAACTACAATATTAACATGCTTTTTTTCCTTTCCCATAAAATCAAAAAATATATATTATATTATACTATGATAATTTTAAGTAATTTATACCTTGAATGTAATAATATTTAAATAATTACTATACTATAATAACTATAATGAACATTGATGAACCCAAACCAGGTGTGTTATATAGTATAGAATGGTACATAGATGGAGATAATATTGCTGGATATGGTATAGGAAAGTATGAATTAATCAGAAACTTTCATGGTGATATACTATATTTAGACTTTACAAGTGATGGTGATATAGTTACATATAGAATAGATATTCAATATATAACTAGCGTTAAAGAATACACACATGATATGATATCTAATTTATAGCAGCAATATATTACCTTAACCCTTTCATTTTACCGATTACTTTATCTAACCTTGCTATATCTTCCATATGAAACTTATTGTATAAATAATATTTATCTTTTAATTTTTGTATAGACTTACAATTACTTTGAATTATAGTAAGTTCATTATCCTTTTTTATAATTATGGAAATTAGCTCTTCCTTTGATAACAGTTTGTAGTGATTATAATCTTTGTTTACCATCTATATATAATAATAAAATAATATGATCAAATTTAAAACATAAAAATATATATTTAAAAGTAAATATTAATATCTTATTTAAATGAAAACTATTTATTACTATCAGACATTTATAGGTTTAGATAAAGCATTTAAACGAATTCAAAAGAATGATATAGATGTTATTAATATATCATCTATTCATTTTGGTAAAGATAATCATGGTAATAAATCTATATATTTAAATGACAATAAACCATATGATCCAATATTTAATGAGTTATGGATTCAAACAAAAAAAGCATCAATTGAAGGATGTACTATCATGATTATGGTTGGTGGTGCAGGTCTTGCATACAATGAATTATTTAGTGATTATGATACATATTATCCACAATTGAAGGAATTGATCATTAATAAACCATGGATTCAAGGGATAGACCTTGATATAGAAGAATTTACTAAAATAGATAATGTAAAAAAATTAATTAATCAATTAATAACAGATTTTGGGGAACGATTTATAATAACTATGGCTCCTATATCATCTACTTTAATTAGTGATGGGAGCTCAATGGCTGGATTTAATTACAAAGAGCTTTTCTTATCAAAAGAAGGAAGGTATATTCATTGGTTTAATGCACAAAGTTATAGCTCCTTTTCGTTTGAAACATATGAATCTATTATCAATAATGGTTACCCCCCTGATAAGGTAGTTATCGGCATGGAATCTGGTCAATTCAATGATAAAACATTTAATAAAGCATTAATTGAAGTTAACAAAATAAAGAGTAAATATCCAATGTTCGCTGGTGTGTTTGATTGGGAATATATAAATGCACCCCCAAATAGTAATGATCCATCTCAATGGGCAAAATTAATGAAGGATTCAACTAGATATATAAGTAAATTATAAGTTATATTAATTATTATTATAAATTATACTATCCATTCCAGAATATAGTATATTTACTTGAGGTTCTGTGTATTCACTTATCCAATTATTATAACGATAACAATGAATACCTAAGTCTGTTAGAATACTATCAGCATATGGATAAATAGAATTACCCTGATATAACCCTCCCCGTCCATTTGAATAAGACGTCTCCTTATTTCCATGTATCTTTGAAAACTCTCTTTCAAACTGATTACCATTATGTATTTGTCTCCAAATCTCCTCTTTATCTGTAAGTACTCCATTCATAGATATGCGCCCAAATGTATCTTTTAAGTATTCTGAGACCCATCTAGCAGCAAGTGCTGCACTAAGCATTGTATTGGAATTATGTTTAAATCCAACAAAACCAACACCTGGTAGATTTGGATTATAGGCTGCACGAAATAATTGTATTTGTCCATATCTATTAAAAAGGTTTTTATAAATTGTGTTACTAATTATAGATTGTATAGATGACTTAAATCCGGTCCCCATGATAATTATATCAGATTTTATAATAGGATCACTTATTGGTGCACCTTTTGGGGCTATACATCCTGATATATTATCAATATGGAGTTCATATTTATATATTTTTGAGATATACCTGCATGTATGAATCTTTATTTTATCGTTCTTTATTAATGAATATATCTCAGGGTGTAGAACAGATAAATATAATCCATCTTCATATAACGTACGTGGTGGTACTAACCATTCAGGAATATCATATTGTTGTATTATTTGCTTACTAATCATATTCCAAAAGGAATCTCTAATCTGTATACCTATAGTTGTATTATGTAATAGCCATGTTGAAAGAGGTATATTACTGATATCATTATAGCAACTAAGACAGGTTGGTAGAAACATTTGACTCAATCTAGAATAAATTATATTCTGATTCCACTCACCATCGTATGGATTATTACCACCAATATATCTAGGTATACCCCAATGCATATTTCTTAATACTATATGGACTGTTTTTGCATTATTTTTAGAAGCCCATATAGCAACATCAAGAGAGGATTTACCACCTCCTAGGATAACGACATCTTTATTAGCTATATTATCTAATTCAGTTGTAACGTTACTACTATGAATAATCTTTCCATTAAATATTTCAGATCCTTGTATATAAGGTATATTTGGTAAGTGTGTATAACCCGTTGCGAATACGATTGAATCATATATTTTTGGTAATGAATGTGTATTATATTCAAAATCTACTTTATATTTATATCCGAATGTTGAATTAAGTGAATTTATTTGTGATACTTTTGTTACAGTTGTATTATAGTATATATATTTATGTAAATTAAATGTATCAACATACCTATTTAGATATGTAAACGTTGTATTAAGCGTTGGGAAATCGTCTGAACCTGGTAATGAAGGAAGATCTGGTAATGTGAATGTATCCCTTGCATTATTAGCTACTAAATTTGGGTAATGATTACCTAACCTCCAAGTTCCACCTAATGTTCCATACTTCTCTACTGTCCATATATTGTTCTCCTTATTTTGTGATAAATAATGTGTTGTTACTATACCACTTTGACCAGCCCCAATGATTAAGATATCAAGGGGATATACACTTATTATATTAATAAATATGTAACATAAAACATATAAGTAGTAAATCATACTATTATTGCATAGTAAATTCTTAAATAATGTATACCATATCCTTTGAATAAAATGATGGTATTTTAGATGTAAATACATTATCCGTAACAGATACACTTACTCTATTATCTTATTATTACATATTATATATGATTCATATTGATTGCTTTAATCATTAACCAATTACCTTTCTCTAGCTCTTGTATCTTAAATCCATTTGAAACTAATATATTATATATATTATCTCTATTCTCCTTCCTAAAATTCTCTATCTCTATAAATATATTTTTTATTTTGTAAAAATCTTGTAAATGAATACCTTTCAATACATTCAATTCAAAGCCTTCTACATCTATTTTTAAAATATCTATGGTTTCTATATTATATTCATCTATAATTGTACTAATTGTTGTAATTTCTATCTGTTTTTTTTGAGAATTATTAAATTCCTTTTCTAAAAAATATTTAATAATACCTTTAAATATCCCATATTTATTATATATTTCATTATGTGCTTCTAGCTTATCTATACTAAATTCATTGATTGATGATAATGAACTAGCATTTTCTATGTAATTTATAGATGATATTTCATTTGCATTACCTAACGCCTTATTGATTAGAATATTATTTTCCCCTTTTGAGTTTAGCTTTAACTTATTAAATGTCTCTACAACAGGCTCAAATGAATATACTTTAACATTTTTATTTAAACTATTTATATAGTTAGTAAATAAACCTATATTAGCACCCACATCAAATATAACCATATTATCATTAATATCTATATCATAACATTTATCAATGAAGATCTCTTTGTACATATAAATATAAGAAACAAATCCATCTATATATATGTTATTCATATACATATAATATATTGATAAGATAATATACCATGATTTATATATTATGTATAATGTACTAATAAATATTATTATTAATGTAATATTCATATTTATAGTATTGAATAGATAAATATATCTATATATAACCTTATTCATTGAATTTTAGTAATCTGTTGAAGGTACTTCAGTAACCTTATCAACTTAACGCAAAACCCATTGAAACTATAAATGAAAGGTTATGAAATATTAAAAAATTATTAATAAACCTATCGATTCCCCGAATGTTGCGTCTACCTGTTTAATCTATTTTTATATATTTTATTATATTTTATAATATATAATGGGGGAATATATTAATATATTAATACTATTATTATTAATAATTATAATATTATTATTTTTTAGTAAGTGTATATGTTATGATACATTTATAATAGGGTCACCATCAAAAAAGGAAATTAAAAAACAAGAACAATTATTAGAGGATATGTATGATGATGGTAAATTAACATATGCAGAATTATGTGAAGCTGTTCCAAAGTATACAGATTGTAATCCATCTATATTTAATAAATTTAAACGTAAATCTAAAAAAACTTTGGAAGATTTAGTACATAAAAATTGTAATACAGGATTAATAGGTAGAGCTTATGGTATTGATGGAGTATTATATAATGACTGGATACGTATGGACGGTATAGTCCCAGGTATATCACCTCCACCTGAAGGATCTGGAGTCATATCAAAAAATATGTGGGAAATTATGGAAAATAGTAGACCTGGATGGTTGGATGAACAAAATAAGTTATTTGATTCCTTGGACTTATTCGTCCCATTAAATATTGGTATAGATATAGATGATTTAATGGATATATATGAGTGCTCTATTAATGATTCAAATATATTAGAATGCAATAAATCAAATACAGATAACCTAAATAGGGCTGAATTTAAGCAACAATTAATATTACGTATATTATTAGTAATGGCTTTCTTTAATAATAAAAAATACCTTAAAAGTAAGGTAGAAGAAACAAAACAATTAGAACAAATGAGAATAGTTGGAGAAACAAAAGGAGAATGTAATGCAGTTAGAGCTAATAAAGTGTTAAAATTAGCAGGCACAGTTTCTGCAGCGACCGGTGGGGGTATAGGCGTAGCAGCTGCCATTAAAGCAGGGCGTATGGCTGCTAATGCAAGCGCTATATATAGTAGATCACAATTAACAGAACATTTAAATAAAAAAGATAGAGGTATATTATTAGGAAAAGACATTCTATCAAATATTATTAAACATACATCACCTAATTCAGTGGCTCTAAAAGGTTTAAAAATGGCTACCTCAAAAGGGGCAAAATATTTAAATAAAAGAAATGCTAATACTAAAATACTTTAATATACAAACCATTCAATATAATAAAAAATAATTTGAAAGGGAGAATGGTTATCCTTATTACCAAATGAACACTATAATACGCAAACAAATCAAATCATACACTTAAAGTAAATATGTGCGAATGTCATACGATCAATTGGATGAGCATCCTAAAGACTGGTAAATATGAAATGATGGATGGATCCCCGAAAAAAGATGGAGTCAGTTGTGATGATAAGGTTAATAACGATCAGATGACCTTCGAAGAATATGATAATACTTGTAAGTATATCCCTGCGGTGCTGACGGAGAAGGGCTGGGAGCACTCGGGTTCCAAATTTCCCAAGGAAGTCTTTCAATACCTAGTAGGAGGTTAGTAATCTCTTCACCTTAAAAAATTTGAAAGAATATTTGGAATAAGTTTATTGAGTATAAGCATCCGATTGTACTAAGAGCTTTTAGGATGGGTGCTCAAGGTGTGGGACAGTTAGCTTAGTTCCTGAAGTGAGTAGGAAACGGAGACGCGGGGCGAACGGCCCTGGCGCCGTACCAGAAGATATGTGCTCGCATATGTGCCCAGCGCAGCAAACAGGGTCCTTGCACATGCTCACACCTTCACATTAAACCGGGGAATGAACTCCGGGTGCTAAGGTCTGCTCGGCGCAGACTGAATCGCAGGCGTTTGTGAAGGACTACACCTTTTTTTTATCTTTAAGGATACCCTAAAAAAATTTGATTTTCTTTTCAGTTTATTTTCTTAACAAAATACTATTCATAATGAAGGTCTTCCTTCATAAAGAATCATGGCGTCAGTTCAAAATCTTCCTTCTACGGAGGGGATACTGGAGGCACTGGGAATCACATATCACTCGGAAGATCTTCATGATTCTTCATACCGAGGAAATCCGTGAGAGATTTCTCTCTGCATTCCCACCCCTGGATAAGTTCGAAAAGCTCGACCTTTCTCTGGATGACATCATCAAACCTATCGAGATCTTGGAAAAGAAGTCTCATAAGAGGGGATGCCACCCGGGGAGACTCACCATTGATCCCGAACGATACAACCGGGCCTGGGGCGACAACCGGCACGCCAGTATGAAGAGAGGGAGGAAGTGGATGGATCATGGTGTGCCGATTGTGGAGAATCATATGAGGGCGGGATACCTAACGACTCCTTGGGGAAAACATCGTTTGTTGGATGTCAGTGAGGATATCGACAATGCTAGCCGACGGTCACTCGCACGATTCAGGAAACGGAGGCTCCAGTGGGGTCTCCAAGATATATACTTCTTGGGTGGCATGCCTCTACAGTATTGGTGTAATGGGGATTCGATGGGGATGGCGGTTCAAAGTCTTCCTTGTTCTGATAATTATCAATGGCCTGGAACGTTATTTCGCGCTCAGACCGACGAAGAAGCCGGCGAATACAATGACTTAAGTCGTGTTACTGAGTGTGGAAGGACTTACTGCTTCTAAAGGATGTGGTATCTTCCTACAGAGGTTTTGTGGAGGTCACGCGGGGAGATGGTAGGGCGATTGTTCTTAGATATTCATGAAAGGGCTCCACGGATTGCCCCCAATCTAAAATAAAAAAGACAAAAACAAATCAAGAGAAAGACAAAAATCAATTTTTTCTCAAGAAAGAAAAATTTGATTTTCTATATAGGATTAAATAATAACAAAACCTCTCCAATATGTTGTATCTTTACACCATTATGATGTTCGCATGGGATCTCGATCCGGATACCCATTCCCACTTCCGAGAATATCTCGATGTCTTCATCAACAAACGAAAGATCTCAAAAGAATTAAAGGAGTTCGTGGAGGATACTCGAAGTCGTCTTATTACTTCCGGGATTTATTGGACTTCTGGCTACGAGAAAAAGGGTGGATGGGTCTATGTATCAGTGTTTGATGAATTAAGAATTAATTTACCTTATCGTGTGTTCACGCGCCCCTCGGCGCCGCCACCTGGCTGGCTGGCTAGCTGCGCGCGCACGACATATGCGGTGATACTGGAGCACGAGCAGCCGCCGAAGCGAATTGAAGATATTCACCCTCCTAAATACTATCACAATGCAAAGAAGCTCAGTGCACCATCGCGACCGCACACAAATCCTTAGAGAGATGTAATGAACTCTTGAAAATAGGTGGTCATCGCAAATTGTTTTAAAGAAAAAATCAAATCAAATTTGGAATACACGACTACCATTATGTTTCTAGGAATAAGGACATTTTGGTCGCAACTTATCAAGAACCTTATCAAATCCAAACCTACTCTCCTTGTG
>PASS01000085.1 GCA_002712165.1 Fidelibacterota bacterium | reverse complement strand
TTAAATCTTAAATTAAAATTTTTCATTAGCACTTTAATAATTTTTTCATATTCAACATTTTTATTAAGTAAATCATTAAATGAAGTAACACCATGATTTAAAATACCACATGGAATCATGCCATCAAAATATTTCATTTCTGGATTAATATTAAGGGCAAAGCCATGCATAGTAACCCACTGAGCTATTCTTACTCCCATAGCACAAATTTTTTCATCATTTACCCAAACTCCTGGAAAGCCTTCTTTCCTATCAGCTTCTATATTAAATTCTGATAAAGTATCAATAATTATTTGCTCTAGAGAACGCATAAACCAAGAAACGCTTTTTTTGTGGAATTTTAAGTTAATTATTGGATAACCTATCAATTGACCAGGGCCATGATAGGTAACTTGACCTCCCCTATCTGTATGAACGATTTCAGCATTTATTTCTCTACTATCTAATAAAAAATCTTCATTTGCATTTTTACCAAAAGTATAAACATGCTCATGTTCTAAAAATAAAACCAAATCAGGTAATTTCTTTTCTTTAACAAGAAGGTGCAATTGTTTTTGCAATTCCCACACTGGCTCATATTTTTGTTCTTTCAAATAGATGTAATTGATTTTTTCTACATCAACATTACTACCAATGGAATCTATGCAATCACTAAGATTTTCTAATGTATTTATCTCTAAATATGATTGATTAGCTAGTATCATATATGTATAGCTTCCCCAAACGCCTGAGCTGTTGCTTCTTGAATTGCCTCAGATAAAGTAGGATGAGGATGAATTGTTTTTAATATTTCTGTAAATGTTGTTTCTAAATTTCTAGCAATTGATATTTCAGATATAATATTTGTTGCATTATCTCCTATAATATGACAACCTAGCAATTCTCCATATTTTTCATCATAAATAATTTTAACAAAACCATCTCTATTACCATCAGCTAAAGCTTTACCAAGAGCACTAAATGGAAATTTTCCTACTTTAACACTATAACCCTTATCTAATGCCTGTTTTTCAGTATAGCCTACTGATGCAATTTCAGGTTGACAATAAGTGCATCCAGGAACATTGTCATAGGTCATTGGGTCAACTGTTTCACCAGATAAATGTTCTGCTGCAAGCACCCCCTCAAATGAAGCTACATGTGCTAATAATGGAGGACCACAAACATCACCTATTGCATAAATAGAATCAATATTAGTTTGCATTTTTTCATTTACAGAAATAAAACCATCTTTAGTTTTAATATTAAGATCTTCTAAGCCAATATTATTTATGTTGCCTGTAACACCAACAGCAATTAAAACTTTATCTGCTTTAATTGAATCTTTACCATCAATATAAACTGTGGCATGTTTTTTATTTTTATCTATTTTATCAACTTTACAACCAGTTAGAACATTTATTTTTCTTTTTGTAAATATACTTGCTAATTCTTTTGAAATATCTTCATCTTCATTAGGCACTATTCTATCAAGACCTTCAATTAAAGTTACATTAGATCCAAATGTATTATACAAATGGGCAAATTCAACACCTATTGCTCCTGCACCTATGATGACTAAATCCTTTGGTATTTCATCTAAAACCATAGCTTCTCTAGAGGTTATTACAACCTTTTTATCAACTTTAAAAATTGGGATTTTTTTAGGGCTAGAACCCGTAGCTATTATTATTTTAGCAGCCTTCAAAGTTTCGTCGTTATCTAATGAAATTGTATTTTTATCAAATAAAACTCCTCTTTTTGGAAGATAAGTAATTTTATTTTTTTTAATTAAATATTCTATTCCTTTGCTTAAACGTTTAGAAACATCTCTTGAACGTTTAATAACTTTAGACCAATTAACTTCATAAGAATCAATATTAATGCCATATTTTTTTGAATTTTTTATATAATCAAAAACCTGTGCATTTTTAAGTAAGGCCTTAGTAGGAATACAGCCCCAATTTAAGCATACACCACCTAAATCATTAGATTCTACAATAGCAACTTTATTTCCTAATTGAGCAGCTCTTATAGCTGCCACATATCCACCAGGACCACCTCCTAATACAGCAACATCATAATCAAAAGAACTCATTAAAATCTTTTTTCTATATTAATTAAATTCAAAAACTCTTTTCTTGTCTTAGAATCTTCTCTAAAAATACCAAGCATATGTGATGTAGTCATACTAGCCGATGTTTTCTGGACACCTCTCATTTGCATGCACATATGTTGACCTTCAATAACAACTGCAACTCCTTTAGGAGATAACACATCAAAAATAGAGTGTGCTATTTCTTGCGTTAAACGCTCTTGGACTTGCAATCTTCTACTAAATAAATCAACGATTCTAGGAATTTTAGATAAGCCAACAATTTTGCCATCTGGAATATATGCAACATGCGCATGTCCAAAAAAAGGCAATAAATGATGTTCACACAAACTAAAATATTCGATGTTTTTAACAAGTACCATTTCATCGTATTCTTCTTTAAAAATAGCATTGTTAATAATTTTATCAATATTACTACTATATCCTTCTGTTAAAAAACCCCATGATTTTGAAACTCTTAATGGCGTTTTTAACAAGCCTTCTCTAGATGGATCTTCTCCTATTTCTTCTAAAAGTTTTTTTGTTATCTTTTCTATATTTTTATTTATTTTCATTCACAATACCTTTTGGACCATAATATTCAGTAAATATTGTTGGTGTTTCTCTTAATTTAACTTTATATAAAATTGCAGGTTTTTGGATGCAATCAACTATGCTCTCCCATATAAAACAAACTAAATTCTCCGTTGATGGTTGCTTATCAGCAAACCAATCTATGTCTTCTTGTATTTGAGAGTGATCTAGCTTAGATATAACATTTTCATTAACAATATTTTTAAGTTCTACGATGTCAAATATAAACCCTGAATCCTGATTAACAGGACCTGTTATAGTTATGTCTAGAATATAATTATGACCATGTATTTTAACATCATCACCAAAAACATCATAATTTTTATCTTCATCCCAAGATGGATTCCAATATTTATGTGCAGCACAAAATTTAAATTGTTTTGTTAAATAAGGCATATTTCCTAAAAATATAGTTGTATCTTGCAAATAAATCCGCTGTTAGAAATTACTATACTTTATTAAAGAAGAACAAGCATTAGGTTATATAAAATACAATTAATTTATTGTATTGTTTTAAATATGAAATAATCTATATATTAATAGCATATCAGATATCGTGCGGATATTTATATGAAAAAAGAATTTATTATATTACTCACATGCATGTTAGTTGTGACTTTCATGACTATTCATAACTCCAATCTTGAAACCATGGAAGGTCAAGATGCAAAAAATAATCAGCATAGACTTAGTCAAGAAAAGTATTTAATCAATGAGGGAAAGCTTATCAAGCTAAGTAATGGTGTTACGATTAAAAGAAATTCTGATTTAATAATTATTGAACAATCTTCTAAAACAATAATATTAAATAAAAATGACTCTAGAGAATTAATTGCTTTTTTAGAAGATTAAAATAAAAAAATTACTTCTTTCTTGTAGCTCCACATATTTCTTCAAAATATACATCTTTATAAATAAAAGAATATTGTTCCATTAATTTTTCGCCATAATTATCTAGCCAATCTCTATGCAATGCCAAATCTATAAATGTTGGAGGAATTATGTTAAATTGGACTGTATAAAAATCTGTATCTAAACCTGGCAACGTTATATTTCTTGCATAATGAAAATTATCTATCAAATTTATGTGCGGTAATAAATCTATAAATGTTGACATTCCGGTTCTTTGGTTTGTAACTAGAGCTGTAATATTTAAATATGGAACAAACCCTCCTCCTGGTGTTCCTTCAGGAATATCATTTTCATCCCAATTAACTCTAGCTTCAATATGAACATGAGTTTGATCCTCCGGAAGATGAATACCCATTGGCATAACATGATCTTTCACTGCCCCCTCAAATATAAAAACAATACCTGGCTTTACAGTTTCTTCCCCAATAACTAACTCAGGACCTGAAAATAACAAGTTAAAAATAAAAAAAATAGAAAGAAAAAATACTTTCATTTAGATTCTCCTTTTAGTTTTGATTTTCTACCCAATACTTGATAAATATAGTTTAGGCCTATAACAGCAAAAATCCATGTTATAAGCTCAATTAAACTTGGATTACCATTATAACCAAAAAATCCTTTTAACAAACCTCCTATAGATCCTTTATCATGCATAAAATGATAACTGCCATCAGTATTTTTAGGAGGGTTTACATCCCAAACTCTTGATGACCATTTTTCTGCTTTTTTAAGTGTAATATTGATATCATCTACATATGATTCATTTGAATCTCTATAACCATTATTATTAACATCAATAAATTCTTCACCTTTATCATATTGCATAAGATATGTTTTTGTTTCTCCAAAAATTCTAGTAGCTTTTACAGGGTACTCTTTGGATTCAACTTTTCCACTAAAATAAGGGATTACACCACCTGACTCAAGCTCATGCACACCATAAGTTAGCATTCCAGCTGAAACAAAAATTAGAAAAACAGAAGTAACGTTAAAGAATTTTTTTAATGGAACTTTTATGCCTTGAACAAAAATAAAATATCCAAGAAATAAAGCTAAAACAGCTCCTATTATTGAAGGAATTACGGATATGCCATCTTTTATACCAATTGCATATAGAAAAAGTATAATTTCTACTCCTTCTCTAAAAACTGCAACAAAAGCCAATGAAAGCATTCCGTATTTAAATCCTGAAGAAATAGATTTTTCTGCTTTATCTTTTAAGTCTTCAGCTATATTTTGATTTCTAGCCATCCATATTATCATCGTAGTTAAAACAACTGCAGCAACAATCATAATTATCCCTTCAAATATCTTTGATGAAGGTCCTTCAAAGCCACCGGCTATGCTTTGAAAGAAAAATGACACAACAACGCTTGCTATAATTGCTAAAACCACTCCATACCATAGCATTTTTATACTTGATTGATTATTTGATTTTTTAAGATATGTATATAAAATACCTATTATCAGCGAAGCTTCTAAAACTTCTCTAAACATAATTAATAACTCAGCCACTAAAACTCCTTTAATTCTTTATTGAGATTAGGTCTCAATTTAATAAAATTAAAAATAAAAAAAAACTTATTTTGACTTTGTATGCCCCTTGTCATTCATATGAATAATATCATTAAGATTCTTTCCAGATAAGATAAAGGCTTTACCAAAATCATACACTAACAATGCTTTGCTAGTTTTTAAATTTATTAAAAAGAAATCTTTTAAGTTTCTCAAAAAGGATATGGACTCTCCAAATTTAGACTGCATCAAGTCCATTATATCTTCCCATTCTGCCGAATCTCTTTTTACAACAATACTATCAACATCCATTGTTATCCTTTTCCTAGCAAAAAGTCTTTCTGATTTAGATTCATCTTCAAGAATCATAATTGATGCTTTTTTATTTTTAATTAAATTAGAAGTATGTTTAGATAACATACTTACATAAACGTAGAAATTGCCCTCATGCATTAATGAAGGCGCATAACTAGCATTAGGTTTGCCATTTTTATCAACAGTACTTATAATGATAGTTTGCATATTATTAAACAAACTATCTCGTTCAACTATAGCTTCTTTTAAAACCTCATCCATTTATTCTCCTCGTGTATTTTATTTAAATAAAAGTTTGGGTATTCTTTAAATGTTCAATATTAAAATTTACATCAAAAACTTCTTTTAAAATTGAATCATTTACAACTAAATCTGTAATTCCAAAATCTATCATTTTTCCTTTTTTCAAAAACATAATTTTATTTGAATTAATAACAGCTTGATTAATATCATGCATTACCATAACTATTGTTAAGCCCATTCTATTTAAATCTTTCAGGAATGAAAAAAGAGATAATTGATGCTTTATATCTAAAAATGATGTTGGCTCATCTAAAATTAATAGTTTGTTATTAAATGTATTGCTTGTCCAAATTTGTGATATTACACGAGCTAATTGAACTCTTTGCTTTTCACCTCCTGATAAAGTAGTATATATCTGATCTTTTAAATCATCTAAATCAAAAACTTTTAATAATTTTCCATAAACATTATCTACATTTACTGTTAATGTTTTATTTTTCCAAGGATATACCCCCATCTTCAAAACATCCATTACAGTAAACGCAAAAGACAAATTATTAAACTGTCCTAAAATAGACCTTCTAAATGCCAAATCTAATATATCCCAATCAGATTGACCTTTACCTAATATATCTATATTCCCATTATCAGGCATAATATCACCAGAAATCAGTTTTATAAGCGTACTTTTACCTGATCCATTAGGGCCAACAATTGAAACAAAATCATTTAATTCAATTTGAAATGAAATATCATTAATAATTTTTTTATTATTAATCATATAGCTAACTGATTTCAAATGCAAAGCTAGTTTATTCTGCATAACCAATTTTACTTTTTTGTTTAATAATCAAAAATATAAAAAAAGGCGCACCAATTAATGATGTAACAACACCTACAGGCAATTGAGCTGGAGCGATTACAATCTTTGATATTAAATCAGATAAAATGAGTAAAATTGCTCCTAGCAATGCAGAACCTGGAATTAAATACGTATGTTTAGGACCTATAAACAAACGAACTAAATGAGGCGTTACCAAGCCAATAAAACCTATCATTCCGCAAAATGCTACAGACACACCAACTATCGTTGAAGAAAATAAAATTACAATTCTTTTTAATTTTTCAACATCTATTCCTAAATGAGCAGCTTGTGTATCTCCTAACATGAAAATATCTAATTTATTTCTTATAGAATAAACAACTAAAAAAGCACAAAAAACTAAAATAAATACTATTAAAACTATATCCCAATCAGCAGCATCTAACCCCCCTAATGTCCAAAATGTAAAAGTTCTTAATTCTGCATCAGAAGAAAAACTAACTAACAATCCTATAATTGACCCGGCTAAAGCATTTATAGCTATACCAGCTAATAACATTGTCATAATATTAGTTTTATTTGAAAAAATAGATAATTTATAAATAAGAAATGTCGTAATTAAAGAACCTAAAATAGACATAAGTGGTAATAAAACATCAAATATAATATTCCCTAGGTATAAATAAAAAACATTAGAAAACATGATTGCCATCATTGCACCAACTGCTGCTCCACTTGATACGCCAATAAAACCAGGGTCAATAAGAGGATTTCTAAATAATCCTTGCAATATAGCACCTGACAAGCCCAACCCTCCTCCAACTAGAAAAGCTAAAATCAATCGTGGAATTCTTATATTCCAAATTACCATTTCATGTATTTTAGTTGTTGAAGAATCTAAATTAAAAAAATTAGGGAACAAAGTATCTAAAATTTGCTTAACAGAAATACTTACAGGACCATTCTTAATATATACTAGTAAAAGTAAAAACAGGACTATGAAAAGACTAACAAAAAATAAAGTAATATTCTTATTATTATTTTTCAAAATATATTTTATTTATTAAATCTGAAGAAGAATGAACAAAACTTGGCCCAAAATTCAATGTACTACCAATATCAATTCCAAAAATATTTTTATTTTTTACAGCTGTCAAAGATTCAAAATACTCATTGGATTCAAACAAACTATTCATTTTCTTACTAGTTGATTTATCAAAATAACCAACTAATATTATATCAGGATTATACTTAATAACATCTTCTTTGCTTACTTTAGAATATTTATTAAAATCATCAGAAAATATATTTTCTCCACCAATATATTCAATCAAATAATTAGCTTTAGTACCTGCTCCTGCGGCTGTATATGAAGAAGCTGAAGGATTCATGAAAAATACAATCTTAGGCTTACTTTTATTATTTGCTTTCAAATTAATTAATTTATCATTTAAAATAGTAAGCTCAGTATTTAAAGAATCACCATTTTCCTTAACATCTAAATGTATAGCAATATCTGAAATTAAAGTTAAAATATCTTCAAAACTTTTAGGTGAGTCAAAGATTTTAAAATCAACACCAGATTCATTTATTTGTTCTATTACTTTAACAGGTCCAATATCTGTTGTAGTTAAAATTTTAGTAGGAAACATAGATAAAATACCCTCAGAAGATATAGACCTAATATATCCTACTTGTGGTAAATCTTTAACTTTTTTGGGAATAGTACTTGATTGATCAACTGCTACCACTGAATTTCCTTTATCAAGTGCATAAACAATTTCAGTAACACATCCACCAATAGTCACTATTCTTTCCTTGCAAAAAATACAATTCAAAGCAATTAAAACAAATATTATGGGTACACGTATTTTTGACATATCAATTTGCTCCCTTTTTTATCACTTCATTAAATTCATTAATATTTTTATCTAAACCAGCAATTCCTAAAACTAAATTATTATTTATATCAGTTATATTAACAATGTAAAAGTTATTCAATTCATCTTTATAATCTAAAATAGTAGTTTTAAAAATTTTATTTTCTAAAATATGAATATTAAACTCTTTATCAATAACATTTAACCAAGGTCCATAATCAATAATATTTTTAATTATTCCTCTGTGATATTGTATACAATTTATACCATATGCGTGAATCTGAATAGGGATCTCATTTTCAGAGAAAGCATTAAGAAAAAACCTTAATTTATCATTGTTAATAATTTTTGTATTATTAATGAATTTTTTATTAACCAGAGAATCAATATGCAAAAAACTACTCTGCTCTACTATATTTATCTTTTTATTTATTATATATTTCTGCAATTCATAATTATAATTTATTTTATAAAAATCTGCTATTCTTTCAAATGCAGCACTCTTATCTCCCTTAAGATAAATTTTTAATATAGCATCACCATATTTATCAAAAAACTGAAAGCTTCTTAATTCTCTTTTTTCATTATGACAATTACACTCAAAAAAAGAATATGAAATTGATTTAGGATCAAAACTAATTATAGGACAAGAAGAGTCTAGATTGCTAATAATAGATCCATCGTTATAGGATAAATCTGATAAAGAAACAATCTTTTCATGAACAACAAAATCTGATCTTATCAAAAACATAACTTTATCAATATTGTCAATAATTTTATTGAAAAATTGTTGAAAATCAGGAATTAATAAATAAGAAACATCATTGTTAATCTTAAGACTAAGTAATTCAGCTTCACTTACATTTAGTTTGGAAGCTGCATCTCTAATTCTTAATTTTTTATTATCAGGATTACTCTTAAAAGTATTATAGTTTTCAAGAAGTTGATTAAATTTATTAATATATTTATCCATATGACCTATTAAAAATATCGATAAATTTAATGAGACTGAATATCAATTAAAAAATAAATTATATAAAATTTGATTTTGAAGAAATTAATTTAGTATAAGACTAACTAAATTGACTATATCAACAACATTAATTAATTCATCTTGATTTAAATCAGAATAAAACAATTGGCATTCATCTAAAGAGCTATTACCTAATACATAGCCTACAAGTGTTACAATATCAACAACATTTATTAAATTATCTAAATTAACATCTCCAGATAGACCTTGACATTCAATGGGAATAGTAAATCCTGTTTCATATCTAAGCGATACATTACCACCTGCATTATTTTGATAATAATCATATGCCCAAAATTTAACAACATCTATTCCATTTGCACATTTAGCATACATAACATAATTAGTAGGAACTAATTGGTAGGTATCATTAAACCAACCCCATGCATTTAATGCAGGATTTTTGATTCCTTCAACAAATGTGTGCGTCTGCAAATCATAAAAATCATACATGGTAACATCTTCCAACCAATCAATACTTTCAGGAATAGAATTAGTATTATTCCAAGTATCTGTCCAAGTCATTGAAGAATCTACATAAGCGCCCCCATTTCCAATACCTGAAAGCCCACTATTAGTTTTAATATGTTTTCTTTGAAATGCGAAATCCCATTCTAATGAATTTTCTGGATCTTCAACTTGAATTACGCTATTTTGTTCAACAGAAAAATAAACCCAATCTGAATAACTTGTTGAAGGAATAGTAATAAAAAATTCTTCCTGTGTAAAAAGAAAATTAAAAATCGATGCTAATATTATAACTTTACTGATCATTTTTATCCACATACTAAATAATATTTATGAGATTAATTCTCAATTAAAAATTAGCAAAATAAAATATGCAAAACAAGTATTTTTAGACCGTTCAGTCGAAATACTGAACTATGAGTAGTTTTGTGGATTCTTTAATATTTGTAAGATAGATGAAAAACATATCTTCTACCTGGATCATAAGAAGACAGGTATTCAGTAGCAGTGTAACCATTATCATCAACTAACAAACGCCTATCATCTTTGTAATTAAATATATTTTTTCTTCCAATCTTTAATTCAAAAAAATCTAAATTTAAAATAAACAATGCATCTAATATAACATAATCTTCAAGCCAAACATTTTCAATAGCTTTTCTACCAGTATACTTGGTGTTTAAAGACAACTGCAACTGCTCATCAATCAAATTATATAAATAATTTAATCTTAATGAATATTTTGACATTAGTTCTAATGCATTTGAATTCTTAGAATAGGGATCTGTATAATTAAATAGAAATTTGATTTTATTTTTACTATTCAACTTTCTCTCATAATGACAATTAAAACCAGTAATAACCACATTAGCATAATTAACATATTGAATTTCATTAGATTCTGTATTTGATGTACTTATAAGGTTTTTAACATCATTATAAAAGAATTCAAGAGAATAGCTGTTATTATAAACTCTTTTATCCACAGAAAAAGAAAAATAATCATTTACACTTGGCAATAAATCAGGATTTCCTATAATAACTGGCTCATGACCTAAATAATTATAATACAACTCTTTGACAGATGGCAACCTAAATCCTCTGCTATAGTTAAATCTAATATCATAAGGCTGATTCTGTTTATACATATAAGCAAAAGAAAAAACAGTTTTTTTGCTATAATTTTCAGGAATAACATTCCTAATAGAAAAAGCAATAACATCAGTATTCATCAAGCTATATGTATCACTAAAATAGAATGCTTTAGTTTTAAATGATTTAGAATCATCTATAGAACCAAATATAGATGCAGCTTCACAATCAGTAAGCGTATAATTATTTGGATAATCACAAACATTCAGCTCGTATATATTACCAAATAAATCAGTCCCAAATTGATCCCCTTGATTCTTATAAATATTATAAGAATTATAAACATTATTATTCTGCTCAAAGCCTAGAACTATACTATGTTTTGCTATTGAAAAATTATATTGAAGATTTAAAGTTTTATTTTCATGAATAGCATTAACAAAATCTCTTTGCTCAAGTTGATTACTTGTATTATAAAAATCATATATATGTTCTTGTTGATTTGGAATTACACTGGTGTAATTAAAATAGTAATTACTTTTAATATATTCTTCTGTATTAAAATCTAATTTTAATAGTGATTCTTTGAAATTAACCTTAAGAGACAATCCATATCTATTATCTTCAGATTTCGGCATTTCATGTTGATATGATTTATAAAAAATAAAATTTCCATCTTCTAATGCTCTATAATCCTGGAAAACAAAAATATCTTTTATATAATTTTTATATTTAAAATTTAAAAAGTATTTATTATTAAACTTTAAATTAAAATCATGCTTGTATGAAAGACTTTGATACTTTTCTAATGTATTATAATAAACCCCTCCATTATCACTATAAACAGCATCATTAGTAGTTAAATCATATCCATCAGAAAAATTTTCAACAACATTGAGAACATATGAGAAAATATTCTTATTAATACCAAAATATAAAGTTTTAGATATACTTTCAGGATCATTATTCATATATGATATTTTATATGACAAATCTTTCTTTGGTTTCTTAGAAATTATATTAACCACACCTCCAATTGCACTCGAACCATACAAGCTTGACATTCCACCATCAACAATTTCAATTTTTGCGACATTTGATATATCTAGCATATCAAAATCTAACATACCTGAAAATTCACCAGACACTCTAGCTCCATCAATTAAAAAAAGAATATTTTTATCACTTAGGCCCTGAATTTTAACTTGATTACTCGTAAAATTAGCATGCGTCCACATAGAATTTTGGAAATTCGGAAGCGACATCTCCAAGACATCTTTCACTGAAGAATATGATGATTTCTCTATGTCTTGTGAACTCACAACGTGAGTTAATATAGGAGAGTCTTTAACAAATGTTTCTTTTCTATTTCCTGTTACAACAATTTCATTTGTATTTAAAGATTCTTGAATTAAACTAATCTTTAAATTTTGATCAACCGAACAATCAATATTTTTTCTGTACTTTTGATAACCTATATGCCTAACTTCAATACTACATTCATTTAAACCTGAAAATTTTATAAAAAAATTACCATTTTTATCAGAAACTGCTCCTTCATTATTTTCTAATATAACAATACTTGCATTTGGAATAGAATTATTTTGTAGATCAGAAATGTTACCTTTTATAATGACAGAAGAGAAAATAAAAGAGCTTAAAAATAATACATATAAGAAAAAATTATTCATAGTACTATAAAATTATAAAACATTCCTAGCTATATACCATGGAAACAATATATACAAAGTAACATCTCTGACTAAATAATAAAGAAATATACCAACAGCTGCTTTCCATCCATATTTTTTAAATAATTGATGAAACTTATTTTTTATTTTTGAAAACATAATTATTTAGGATTTAAAAAATTCTTTAACATTAATTCTAAATCTTCATCTTTAAGTTCATCATCATTATTAATAAGCAACTGATGAAACAATCCTCCAATAGCTTTCATTAACAGTCCAGGATTAATATCTAAGAATTCTTTCTTTTGGACACCTTCTTCAATAATACTCTGCAATACTGAATATAAACGATTTTGATATTTTTTCCATGATTCATTATCTGGTTCTTGAATATAATTCGGAGCAGTAAATAGAAAACCATATAAAATTTTATCTGCTGTTACAATCTTTGCTATGGCTTTAACTATAGAAATAAATTTTTCTCTAGGATTCAAATCTGAAATAATATCATTCTCTATACCCTTCCATAAATCTATCCATCCATAATTCATTATTTCAATAAATACTTCTTCTTTTGATGAAAAATAATAGTATAAAGTTGCTTTTCCAAAACCTGACTCTTTAGCAATTTCATCCATAGTAGTTTTATCAATACCTGAATTATTAAATACCTTCAAAGCTCCTTTAATAATTGCTTCTTTTCTTACTTTTCTTTCTTCTTGCTTTCTTTGACTTAACATTTTATTAGACTCCTTAGTCGAAATTTAAAAATTCAAGATTTTATATAAAATAAAAAAATCATACTTCTAATATATGAACTACAACTTTTTTAAGACTTTTTAAAAGCATCCTCTTTGTAAATATTAAATCAAAACCATAATCTTTAGATTTACTTTGTAATTCTTTTGAAATTTTACTTGTAATTCCAAAAACAGGAAAATCTGTTTTAATTTTAATTTTTCCACCCATATTTAACATTGAATCTAACTCTCTATCATCTAAATCTATTATTACTACAGAAAATACTTTATTGTTATTCTTGAAATTGTTTTGCAAATCTCTTATTTCAAAAAAGGTTAATTCAAAACCATAACTATTACATTCAAGAGCTAATGCAGAACAAAAATTTGCATCATCTGAAAATACATATAAATTAAAATCCCTATTCATTAACAAACTCTATAACTTTTACTGTTTCCCATTTAAAGCTCTTTATATCTTCAATTTGTTCTAAAATATTTAATGTCTTTTCAACATCTTCTATTATTATATCGACATCTATATTTCTATGTAGACCTTTATACATTTGAAATTTAGACAAAGATTTATTAAACAAACTTATGGCTCCTTTTTTATTAATATTCGATATATGAAAATACCCAACTGACAATTGAATTAAAGCTTGAATAAATTTATCATCAACCTGCCTATATTCAGTCCACAATTCTTCCCAAATTTCATGGGCTTCATAGAATTGTTTTTGATTATATAAATCAATACCATCTAAAAAAAGTTTTTCTTTTATTTCGTTATGC
>PASS01000021.1 GCA_002712165.1 Fidelibacterota bacterium | reverse complement strand
CAATAATATATTTTTTTGAGTCAGAATGGATCCAAATTTTAGATAGTTCAAAATATTTACTTAGTTTTTCTTTTTCATACGGAAGCAAGGGTAGAGAACTTGACTCTCCATAATAATCAATATAACTCTGAAGATATTCTGGCACTCTATAGAAAACATATCGATCGGATATTATTTCAGGTGGAACTAGCTTATCTTCAGAAAGTGCATAAAGCATCTTTTCTGCTATTGAACCAGCTAAAGGAATTTGTTTAGCAAAAACTTAGAAACCATGTGAATAAAAATGTAATGTATTCCTGCTTCCCATGCTTCCTGCATAGAAACCGTTTGGATATACAAAATAACTGCAAGACTCTATAGATTGTTTAACAACATCTAAAATTTCAGGAGCGGGATTGCTTTGATATATTTTTGATAAGAATGATACCGTTGCAGAAAGGTAGCCAGGGTCTATTCCATCATATTCAGTTGACCAACCTTCTTTGGAATTGTGATAACTTAAAAAACCATTCCATAATTTTTCATAGCCCTCTTTTAGATTTGGATCACCCAATACTTCATAAGCCTTCCATGTGGCAAGGCAAGCCATAGCATGATGATTTGCTAAGTGATCTTCTTCAGATTCACCTTTTACAATAAAGTTTGCAGCCTTTGAAAAGGCATTTTTTAGCAAATTTTTATCCGTATCATTCATCTCATCTTTTAGAATATTAAATGCTTCAATGGATGTAAAAGTGGTAAATGCAGTTGGACCAACCCAACCTCTTTCGTTTGGATAAAATTCATCAAAAGAACCATCTTTATGTTGAATTTTTGCCCAAAACTTCAGACCCGCTATTGCCCAATCTCTTATTATTTTTTTATTATAAAATATGTTTTCAGGCATTTCATTTTTATATACTAAAGCTAATGACTGAACACCAAACTGTCTTACGGCATCTGGAAAATCTGAAGTTTTATCCAACCAATAGTCTCTATGAAAACATCCATATGTGGGTGAAAGTGGACTTCTATCTTGAAGGCTAATAAGTCTAGAAATCTGAGAGATTGCTTTTCTAGCATAAATTTTTCTTAAACTATGGTCTCGTTCAGTTTTATCTTTATTGACTGAAGATAAATCGTATTGGTTTTTCATTTTTGATTATTTTGTTCTTCTAACAATTAGATCGGCGATTATACCTAATGCTAATAATTGAATACCCGCTAAAAACATTACAATAATTGTTACTCCGAAAGCTAAATCAACAAATGTGCGGTACATCAATAAACCAAAGCTTAGTCCTATTAATATTAATCCTATTGGCATGAATACTTTTAGAGGATTAAAATACAATATTGTTCGAACAATTAATTGTATAAAGTTTAATGTATCATGAATTGGCCTAATTTTTGACTTGCCATCACGCTTCAAGTAATCAATTGGAACATACTCAATTTGGTAAGCATTGCTAGCCATAGCTAGTGTAATAGTCGTTGTAAATGAGAATCCATCTGGAAGTAGATGAAAATATTTTTCAATTATATCTTTTCTCATAACGCGTAATCCAGAGTTTAAATCTGGTATTTTAATTCCTGACAAATAATTAGCTAATTTATTTAAAAACCATTTTGCAGGTTTTCTTATAAGTGGAATTGCGACCCTTGATCCAGTTCGCGCACCAACGACCATGTCCTTTTCATAGATTTTATTTATCAAGTCAGGAATAATTTCATTAGGGTATGTTCCATCTGCATCAGTAATAATAATAATTTCATATTTCGCTATTCTGATTCCACTTTTTAAAGCGGCACCATATCCTCTATTAGATCTGTGTTCAACCAGTTTAATTAAATCTACTTTCTTTTTTAAAATATTAGCAGAATCATCTGTTGATCCATCATTTACAAAAATTATTTCATAATCAGTTCCAATGCTAGCTAATACACTATTTAGTGTTGAAATAGTCGAGTCAATACTTTTACCTTCATTGTAAACTGGAACGACGACACTTACTCCATTTATATTTTTATTATTTTTTTGTTCAGTATTCATTTAATAATATTTTAATGTTGATTAATAGATGACAGGTTTATTTTTCTAAAATATATTTCCACTTAGGGTCTTGAAGCATAACCTCAAGCTCATCTTCATTCATTTCATAAAAATTTTCTTTTGTTGGAAATTTCCCTGTTCTAACTTCATATGCATAATCTTTCAACGCTTCTAAAATCATTTCGCCTGCATCACAATATCTTTTTACAAACTTTGATTTAAAATCGAAAAACATTCCGATTAAGTCATGTAAAATAACAAGCTGACCATCAACTTGGTCACCTGCTCCCACACCATAAACGGGAATGGAGAGTTCATTTGCAATTATAGCTGCTGATTCTTTTGGCATTGCTTCAAGCAATAAGAACGAACAACCTGCATCTTGCAACTTAAGAGCATCATTTAGAATTTTTTCAGTAGCATCCATACTTTTTCCCTGTACTCTATAGCCTCCAAGTGCAGCCCGCGATTGAGGCGTAAGCCCCAAGTGGCTCATTACAATAATTCCACTATCTACAATTGCTTTGACTCTATCAATCATTGCTCCTTCTATCTTTACAGCATCACACCCTCCTTCTTTTAAGAATCGTCCGGCATTTCGAATAGCAAGCTTGCTTGATTCTTGATAAGACATAAAAGGCATATCCCCTATTTGGAAGGATTTCTGGTTTGCCCTCCATACGCCACGACAATGTGAAATCATGTCGTCCATAGTAACTGCTATCGTGCTTTTGTATCCTTGTGTTGTCATGCCTAGTGAGTCACCAACAAGTATTATGTCTACTCCAGCTTGATCAGCTAATAACGCTTCAGGATATGTATATGCAGTAACAATAACTGCACTGATTCCTTTTTTCTTTTTATTCCTTAATGTTACAATAGAGGTTGCAATTCTTTCTTCAATTGGCTTCGGTTCTCTTTTTAAATTTTGTTTTGAACTCATTAAAATTCCTTTCTACACTTTTCTAAAAATTCTAAAAAAATAAATTTAAGATTTCATTATATCATTTAGCTCTTCTTTAGGAATTTTTGGGTCTAAATCCTCAATTCCAGAGCCAAATTTTAACATGGGTTCAATTTTTTGATCATCTTTTATCGCAATATCGCAAATAATCGGTCCATGAGTAGAAAAAATCTTGTCTAAATTTTTCAACTGATCTTGATTACTAATAGAAATAAATGGAATATCAAAAGATTCAGCAATTTTAGAATAATCAGGAAAATAAAGTCCGGACTCTTCATCAACAAGAACATATCTACTATTTAGCCAAGTATCCATAGTTTGTTTTTGTATTCCATGCCCTCTGTTATTAAAAACTAATGTCTTTACATTTAAGTTGTGTCTTTTGATTGTAGCTAGCTCTTCAAGGCACATCATTAGCCCTCCATCTCCAATAATACATACAATATCTTTTTTGGGTTTAGCAAATGCGCCGCCAATTGCCATAGGTAATGATCCTCCCATGGGCGAATGATTCCATGCAGAAACTACTCTTTGGTTTTTTTTAACTTCGAACCCCTGCATTGTCCAGCTAAGGTTACCACCAGCATCCGTAAGAATAATATCACCCTCTTTGCATTTTTTTGCGAGTTCATCTATTAAAACATAAGCATTAACTCTATCTCTATTTAATCGATATTCTTCCATGCAAATAGGGTAGGCGTCTATCCACTCTTTTATTTTACCTCTCCAAATATCAAAATTTGAGAGATCTTTAATATGCGCTCCTTCAACTTCATCAAAAAATTCGGTCAAGGATGAATTAATAGATAAATCCAATTCAAAAGTACTTTTATCAAACTTATTTATCTCTTCACTATCCACGTCAATCATTATTTTTTTTGCATTTGGTGCGAATAAATCTTGCTTGCCTCCGGTTATCATTTGAGATAATCTAGTTCCCAAAGCAATAACTAAGTCTGATTTTTGAACTGCAAAATTTCCACCCCGCGGCCCACAAACTCCAAGTCCACCCATATTAAGTGGGTGAGAATATTCTATAATATCCTTAGCCCCCCAAGTCAAAAGAAATGGAATTCCCAAATTTTCAGCAAATTTAATTGTTCTATCAATTTCATTAGAAATTCGAACACCTGCACCTATAACCAATACCGGTTTTTTTGAAAATGATAATAATGATTTAAATTCATTAAGATCGGTTGGATTAATATCATTTTTTTGTACTTCATGCTCATAAGATTTTAATTCTTCAGGATTTATTTCTTCCCTTTGCAGGTCGTCAGGAATATCGAGTAAAACAGGCCCAGGTCTTCCTCTTTTAGAAATAGAAATTGCTTTTTCAAGCTCATATCTTATATCATTAGGATCAAGTATTAATTTTGAATATTTTGTGATGCTTTTAAAAATTGAAACAATATCTGTTTCCTGAAACCCTTTTTGTCTAAGACCTTTTGTTGGTTTTATCCTAAATCTAGCAACTTGACCAGTAATACATATAATAGGAATTGAATCAAAAAAAGCATTACACACGCTCGTAACAAGATTTGTAGCTCCGGGGCCACTAGTTGTCATGCACAAACCTAAATTATTTGTAATTCTAGAATACATATCTGCAGCTGCAGCTGCAGCTTGCTCGTGCTGGGTCCCAATGATTTGCATTTCTGGATGTTCATTTGCAGAATCCGCTAGATGAACTATCGCTCCCCCTGAAATGACAAATGAATGCTTAATTCCTTCATTTACTAAAAATTCAATTACATAATCTGATAGCTTCATTATTCCTTAATCCAAATAATTAAAGTACATAAAATGTTTTGATTGACCAGCATCTACTGGTACGATAGCTCCATGCATAAATGATGCTTGCTCTGAACACATGAGGGCTGCCATAGGGCTAATCTCATCTGTTTCACCTAGCCTTCCAAGTGGACATCTTTCTTTTAAATACTTTTCAGCATGGTCTGGATTTTCTTTTAGAATATCTCTCCAGTAACCCTCTTCAGTTATTACAACACCAGGCATCAACGCAGACATAACAACATTTTTTGACTCAGTTGCAAGAATTCTGCCCATGGTTCTGGTGTATGCGGTTAAAGCCGCTTTTGTTACACAATAAGTAACAGGCCCACTATTCTCTAGACCGGCAAGCGAGGTTATATTTAACACCCTACCCCATTCCTCTTTTTTCATTCTTGGTAAAAATAAATTGTTTAATTCAACTGCAACTTCAAAATTAATTCTAAAAATTTTTCTCCAATCAGATGTAGGGCAGTATGGGTCAGTAATTCCAAGGTTGCTTCCAATATTGTTTACTAGTATATCTATTCCACCAAAATTTTTTTCAATATCAGAAAAGATTTTTTGGGGGCCATCCTCTTTAGTCGGATCGCAGGTAATTCCATAATGGCTGTTACCATATTTTTCCAAATCTTTAAGTGCTTCGTCAACTTTTCTTTTTTCTCTAGATGAGACTACTACAGCAGCTCCTTCAGCAGCTAATTCGAGAGCAATGGCTTTTCCAATCCCAGTTGCACCACCTGATACAAAAGCTCTTTTGTTTTTTATCCCAAGATCCATAATGAATATCCTTTTTGTGAACAATTAGTTTGAAGCATAAAAAATCAATTAGAAATCACATTATTGTTAATGGATGTAGAATTCTTTTTGGATTTAAAGAAATAAGCCGATTTAAAATTGGACGAGCACTATCAAGGGCTCCAATGAATACAGCGGAATCAGCTAATGAAAAATCAGCAGATGGTTTAATTATTTTAACAGGCATATGTGGATACATTTTGTTATTTCTTGATTCATCATCATCCAAAATAGCTTCGCACCATGAAAGGTCAGAATCAAGATGATAGGCGATAGTGGGTAGCATCTGCGCACCTCCATATCCGTAAATCTTACTTAGATCTCTCTGGATATTAATTAAATCATTAAATGAAGATAACTGAGCTTTAAATCTTGATATACTACTATCAATTGCTCTCCTGGTTATATTTTTTTGGTTGTCAAAATTTTCATTATTAGAAATTTTTTCAAATGCAATTAGCATTGTACCACCCCAATAGCTATAGTTATATGTATGAGATACATATGTACATCCTAGAGAATTAATAAGGTACTTAAATGATGCAAGACTATAATAATGGATATGTTGATGAAAGACTTGATCAAATCTATTAAGCTCAAGCAGAGTGTCAAGGCTCGGTACTTCAATAGCAATTAGTGCTCCAGGAGCTGCCAAATCAACTAATTGTTTCATTACTTCTTTTGGCTCATTAATATGTTCAAAAGTATGAGTAGAGACAATCAAATCTGGAGAACTATTTAAGTCATTCGCAGGATTAATATCTTCAACAAATTTTCCTAAAACTGAAATATTTTCGTATGTTTTTGCTTCGGACTCTCTGCCTTCCCATATTGGATCAAGACCAAAAATATGCTCACCTTTGCTAGAAAGTTTTTCTAGCATATATAAATCATTACATCCAACTTCTAGAATGGTTTTAAATTTTCTTCCATTTATCAATGTATCAAGGTAGTCAACAAAAAAATCGTTCCCTCTTTTAGCAATGGGGCTAAGGGAGCTTCTGTGTGTATAAGTTTCATGATAAAGATAAACCGGATCAAGATGATTAAGCAGTTGTGCATGTTGACAGCATGAACAAAAAAGAAGTGCTTGATCAGCAGGCATAAATTTTTCAGTATTATAATCATCAACATAGATACCAGTGAGGGGAAAATTGGGCAAGGATAAAACCTCTTCAAGGTTATCATTATCACAAATCACACAAATGTCTTTTTGGTATTTTATCACTGAATTCGATGTCATCATATTGTCTCTTTTATTTGTAAAACTACGCGAGCACTTTTTCCAGATTCTACAATAGAAATAGCATCATTTATTGAATTAAATGGCTCAACATGAGTTATTAATTTATCCATGGGAAATTTACCACCCTTATAAAGATTTGCATAATTTAAAATATCTCTATCAGGAGAAGTGGATCCACCCCAAGTTCCGAATATTTGCTTGCCAGAAATAAGATCAAATGGATCAATTGAAAACTTTTTACCTTTTTTAGGATTTCCAGCAATTACTAATTTTCCTGAATTTTTATTTATAGAATTAAATGCTGTTTCTATAGTTTTTATTTTGCCGGCACATTCTATAGCATAATCGCATCCTATTGAATTAGTTATTTCATGAATATCTCTTGAAAGATCATTTTTATAGAGTAAGGTATAATCAGCGCCTAATTCCTTAGCCATGGAAAGTTTAGATTCATTTATATCGATGGCAATAATTGGATTTAATCCAATTTTTTTTGCTGCGATTAATGAAGATAGGCCTATTCCTCCTGCTCCCCAAATTGAAATGCTTCTTCCTTTCACTGCTTTTAAATCATTGTAAACAATACCTGCGCCAGTGGGGATTGCACAGCCTAATAATGAGGAGACTTTCATTGGAATTTCAGAAATTTTTACTAATCTATTTTCTGATATAACAGCATGGGTCAAAAATGTCGAAATAGCACCAGAATTAATTATTTTTCCATCTGATTTATATTTGACCGATGGAATATCATGACCACTACCTTTAATCCAAGTCATAACAACTGAATCTCCTGGTTTTACTTTCTTTACGTCGGCCCCAATATCTAATACTTTACCACTTCCTTCATGGCCAAGGGTATGCGGTAAAAAATTATCTACACCTTTTCTACCGCGAATTTCATTGATTTGACTCTGGCATATTGAAGAATAAAATACCTCAACTAATACTTGCCCTTTTTTTAGAGGGGGGACCTTTAATTCCATCATTTCCAATGGAGAATTAACATTTACAAGAACTGCAGCTAAAGATTTAATAATTTCCAAGGAAAATGCAATTAATTGATTGCGATATTCCAAGCTCCATTAGTATTTGTAAATTAATTAACATTTATATTTTTAAAATGGCCCTTTAAACCATTCGCCGGGCACATCAGATGGTATTTCGCCTCGATCAATTAATTTACTACCCACCAAATTCATACCCAGCATTTCTGATACCTTGTCAATGATATCTTCTGCTCTTTTATAAAAACTTCTAGACAGCGCGATTGATGTTGGAGTAGGAAAATCAGGCATTGCTATTCTTTGGGGAGATTGTTTTAAATTATTGAAACAATCGATAGAGACCCTTGCAATAATTTCCCCTGCAATGGAGCCAGTGCTAACACCAGTATCTAGTGCGAGCAGCCTACCGGTTTTTGAAACAGATTTAAATATTAAATCAAAATCTATCGGCTTAACCGTTCTTAAATCAATGAGATCGCAAGAAACTCCTTCTTTTTCTAATGCTTCAATAGCATGAAGTGCTTCAATAGTCATATATGATAGTGATACTATTGTAACGTCATTACCTTTTTTTAATATTTTAGATTTTCCTATTTTAACTCTATGGTTACCGTCAGGAACATCGCTTTCGAGATTATGAAGCCATCGGTGCTCTAAAAATATTGTTGGATTATCATCAAAAATACATTCCAACAATAATCCTTTGGCATCAGCAGCAGTTGTTGGCATAACAACTTTCAATCCAGGTATATGGGAAAAAACTGCTTGAAGATTTTGAGAATGTGTTGGTCCTTGACCCCAGCCTCTTCCTATTATTAACCTTATAGTTATAGGTACAGATCTTTCACCACCAAACATGTAGTGCCATTTAGCTGCATTATTAATTAATTGATCCATGGCCAATAAAAAAAAGTCTAGTCTTTGATGCGTTACAATAGGGCGAATTCCATTTAATGATGCTCCAATCGCGACACCCGTCATTGCATTTTCGGAAGTTGGCATATCAAAAACTCTAGTTTTCCCAAACTTTTCTTGAAGGCCGATTGTTGTCCCAAAAACGCCTTTAGGGTCTGGGACTCCTAGGCCATAGCAAATAACAGAACTATCCAATTCCATTGCAGTGAATATCGCTTCATTAATCGCTTCTGAATATTTTTTTATTCTCATATTTTACTTAAATAATTGTGTAGATACCTCACTTGGATCTGGAAAAGATGAATTTTCTGCAAATACAAATGCTTTATCAATTTTATCCTGTATTTCATTTTTAATTTCTAAGATTTTAATATTATCAATCTTTAATAGCTGTTCCTCGCAATGTTTTATGGGGTCTTTTGACTTCCAAAGTTCAAATTCCTCTTCTGATCTATATCCAATATCATTATCATAGTTTGGCCCACAATGCTCTCTCCATCTATACGTTGAAAACTGGAGGAACTGTGGTCCAGATCCATTCTTAATTTTATCAACAGAGTTGCTTGTAATATGGTGAACCTCAGAAATGTCGTTGCCATTTGCATACTCTGTTTCAATTCCTTGAGCACTGACCATCTGATGAATAGCTCTATCTTCAGGTTGTCTGACATTAAGTGGTGAATAAACAGAATACAAATTATCTTCGCATATAAATAAGACAGGTAGATTTTTTAATACCGCAAAATTTATCGATTCATAGAATACCCCTTCCTCAACAGACCCATCTCCAAAAAATACACAACTAATATTGTTTTCATTTTTGAGTTGGATTGATAGACCCAATCCTACCCCTAAGGGAATCGTATTGCCAACTATAGCCGTACTACCCATAAAACCAACTGATGTATCAATTAAATGCATTGACCCTCCCTTTCCTGATGAACAACCAGTGGATTTTCCATAGATCTCTGCTATCATTTTATTTAAATTTCCATCCTTTGCTAAATAGTGAGCATGCGATCGGTGTGTACTTAATACAAAATCATTGTTATTTAGCACACTGCAAACTCCCGCGGCAACACCTTCTTGCCCAATTGAAAGGTGGGTGGGACAACGCATTTTTTCTTCGGAATACTTTTTTGCAATGGTTTCCTCAGTTAGTCGAATTTTTAACATTTTAAGATAAATGTTAAAATAAATGTCATTTTTTGTATTCAGTTTTTACCTCAAGAATGATTTCAAATTTACACATCAATAAGCTATGGAATGAACCAGTAATAATCGCCGCTATATCCAATATCTTTAAAAAAGGTTTTCCATTCATCAACGTGCATGATTGTTTTTCCAGTCAAATTCCATGAGAACATTGCTTCTTTCTCTTCATTATTTCTATAAGCATCTACAGTTATAAAGCTTTTACCATTAGATACGCGCTCAATTTCTTTTAAAGCGATTGCACAATCATTAAGCTCTAAATTATGAACAGTATTGATTGATATAACTACATCGAAAGAATTATCATCAAACGGTAGAGACTTTGCATCAGCAACTTGCAAACTTGGTCTTATCTCTTCAAGACAATTTTTAATAGCATAGCTGGAAATATCTATCCCACATAATTTAATTTCAGGAATAATCAATGAAATATCATAAAGCATAAAACCTTTTGCACAGCCAACATCAAGTAATGAACAATTATTGGTAAGCTTAAAATGATTTATAAAATCAGGAATGACTGGTTGCCAATATTTTGGATTATAATTAAACCCGCCATATCCATGCTTTCGAGAGCCATCAAAGAATTCTTTGCCAAATTTTCTTGCGATATTTCTGTCTTCATCTGTTTTTTGTAATCCACGTTCAGAAACATCTCGTTTCGTTTTTGGATAATTTTTTAACAAATCTATTTCGATACCCATTTTGATATTTAAACCTCAAAGTTTTTGATTTTCTGCATAATCTTCATATTATAATATTCATCTTTATCTTCCAGCTTGCCTTTCTCATAATGATTAATTACATCCATAATGCCATNNTCAACACCATATTTTGGTTTAAAGCCGGTAGAAATTAATTTATCAGAGTTTTGCCTATATGATCTTGGGTCATTTGATTCTGAAATTGTAATTTTTGCACCTATAATCTTTGAAATTTTTTCAGCAATATTTAAAATTGAAATATTTTCAAAACCAGCATTGAAAATCCCGCTCATTTCATCTGGGTTTTTCAAGCAATGTAAATAAACGCGAATCATATCCTTCATGTGAATATTTGGCCTAGTTTGCTGACCTCCAAATACTGTGATTTCATTTTTAGTCAATGCTTGCATGGTAAGCATACTGACTGACAAATCAAGTCTCATTCTTGGGGAAATTCCACAAACTGTTGCAGGTCTTATGATTTGTAATTTTATCTGATTTTCATAGCTAGACAAGACTCTTTCGCTTATCATTTTTGATTTATTATAATCTGATATCGGAAGAAGAGGTAAATCCTCTGTTACTTCTGGCTCATCCTTAACACCATAAACGCTTCCCGATGAAGCATATACAAATTGCTGAACTCGATTTTCTATAGCTTTCTCAATTAGTAGCTTGCTAGCAAGGGCATTAACTTCCCAGGTTAATTTTGAATTTAAATCGCCAGTAGGGTCGTTTGCTATGTTTGCAAGATGCATTACAGTATCAATATCCTTCATAGGTATTTTATCAATTTCTCTAATATCAGCCTTAATAACCTTTAAATTTGAATTAGGTATTAGATAATTCCCAAACCACATAGTATCAACAACTGTTACAAAATATCCTTTATTAATAAGCATATTCGTAAGGTTTGTACCAACATATCCACAACCCCCCGTTAATAAAATTTTCATTTTTTCCCTTTTTATTAAAAATTATTTTAAGATTTATGAATGTATTCGTGTGATTGTTTAGATAAAAAATCTATATTATTATCAATCCAATCAACAGTTGACATAATCCCTTCATCAAGTGTTTTTGTTTCTTCCCATGATAGTTTACTTCGAATTTTTTCCGATGCGAGTTTATAAGAATAATCTTTTCCAAGCCTTTCTTCAGAATTTTCAACTAAGTCAGAGAATTCTACATTAATCTTATTACATATTTTTTCTACAAGATTACGAATAGTGATTAAAGTATTTGTGGAAATGTGATATGTTTCACCAATATTGCCATTTAAAAAAATTTTATAAGTTGCTTCTGAAACATCATCCATGTGGATAAAAGATCTTTCAGAATTTCCGCCTCCATCCAAAAAAAGTTTTTTACCCAAACGCCCATATAAAATTGCTCTAGGAATTATTCTGTATAACTGTTGACCTGGACCATAAACATTAGCGGCTCGAGTAAAAATTACAGGAAAATTATAAGCCTTAAAAAAACTCAACAAGTGCAAATCGCAAGCAGCTCTTGATACTGCATAGGGCGTGCTTGGATTGAAAGAAGAGCTTTCTTGGATCCAGCCACTTGTACTTCCATAGACCTCGGGTGTAGTTACGTGGATATATTTTTTTATAAAATCTAGATGTCTAAGCCTGTCATGAAACTTAACTTGAGAAAGCACATTGGTCGTATACCAGTCTTCAGGTTTATCCCAACTTTGTGCAACCATCCCTAAAGCTGCAAAGTTTACAATACAATTTGGTTTCTCATCATTAATTATATCCATTAGCTTATCTAGATTTTTGTTTAAATCAACCTGAACAAATTTAAACCTGTCTAGATTATTATTATGCCATGTATAGGGAAGAAAAACATTATTGTACTCTTGAGAGCGGCTAACACCTAAAACTTGATGGCCTTTATCAAGCAAGTAATTTATAAATGTTGCTCCAGAAAAAGAGTTTGATCCAATTACTATAAATTTTTGATTATTCATCTGGGCTTGCCGAATATTCCTCTTTGCCGATGACCAAATCAACAACAGCTAATAGTAAAAACTGGTGAATA
>PASS01000065.1 GCA_002712165.1 Fidelibacterota bacterium | reverse complement strand
ATTGAAGGCTACTTTGTCTATCCTCAAGAGCTTCGCAATTCGACTCGAGTCAGCATTTTTCTTAACTTTCTTTTGCGTGAAGCAGCTCGGAGCAAGAAGCAGCGAACTAAGTGGACTGCTTAGCAACCTCTCAGCCTAAAGCAGTCAATGCACCCCGAAGCTGAAGTAATGATAAATTCCCAAAAATATTCGGCACAGAGCTATGCGTTTTGGGAAGACTGGATATTCGCATTTTGAGTAACCGCTGGGGAAAATAATTGATAAGCTATATGCACACAAAGCATTGCAGCCTAGTCACTTATTCTCCCTCCAAAGTGACTAACGCAAAGACTTCGATGCAAAAAATGCGGCTGATCACCCCCCCCTGATCTCCGCTAAGATCCAAGGATTAAAAACAGGATCAACTAATAGTATTTTATGTTAAATCCTCCCCCGGGCAAAGCCCGGGGGCTTTTTTTGAACTTTACGTAAGAGAGTCACAGAATTTCTGGATGCGAGTGCAAGCCTCCTCCAGTGCCTCCGTAGAGGTTGCATAAGAGATCCGAAAATACGGCGAAAGTCCAAATGCGGCGCCTTGAACCGCAGCAACCAATGATTCGTCCAATAAGGCTTGAACAAAATCTGTATCTGACCCAAGTTTTCGGCCATTTGAGGTTGTCTTCCCTATAGCACCAGCGCAAGAGGGGTACACATAAAAGGCCCCTTCCGGCACCTGACAGCTAATGCCAGGAGCTTCATTTAGCATCCTCACCGCCATATCACGCCGCTCCCTAAAGGTCGCATTTCGTGGCCCAAGGAAATCGATGGGACCGTTAAGGGCAGCTACCGCTGCAGCTTGGCTGATAGAAGACGGGTGCGTAGCACTCTGTCCCTGGATCATATTCATGGCCTTAATCAGCTCCACTGGACCACAGGCGTAGCCTAGACGCCATCCGGTCATAGAAAATGCTTTAGACACACCATTCATTGTTAATGTCCGATCCAGAAGCCTTGATTCGACCTGTCCCGGTGTTGCAAATTTGATACCGTCATATACGAGGTGCTCATAAATATCATCGGCCATGATCCATACATGTGGGTGTTTGACCAATACGTCAGTCAACGCTTTTAATTCAACTTCTGAATATACTGAACCGGTGGGGTTGTTAGGCGAGTTCAACACGACCCATTTTGTCTTAGGACTAATGGCAGCCTCCAGGGCCTCAGCGCTAAGCTTGAATTGGCTATTTTCATCGCATGAGACAAAAATCGGAGTACCACCGCATAATAGTACGATATCGGGATAACTCACCCAATACGGCGCCGGCACAATTATCTCGTCACCTTCTTGCACGGTGGCAATAAAAGCATTGAATATTAACTGCTTAAGACCAACACCGACAGCGACTTGGTTCGTTTTGTAATCTAAATGATTTTCGCGTTTAAACTTATCCACAATCGCTTTACGCAACATCGGTGTACCTTGGGGTGGCGTATACTTAGTTTGCCCCTTGTCTATGGCTTCCTTACCCGCGTATTTAATATGATTCGGAGTATCAAAATCTGGCTCTCCAGCCCCAAGACCAATAACATCAAGGCCTTGCGATTTAAGTTCTGCGGCCTTAGCAGTCACCGCAACAGTAGGAGAGGGTTTTACAGCAGATAGACGATTGGCGAGAATAGACACAAAACGGACTCCTGAATACGCGCTAGGCTTCTCTCCAGCACCGCGGGAAACGGGCGGACAATACTTCTGGGTGCATCCCGCTGCAACCGTAACTAACAAATAAAAGTGTTTAGGAATCAAGTCACGTCCAAGGTAGCACCCGACAAGAGCCTCGCCTATGTTACTTATTTGAGGTCCATTTGATGTCATCTGTTGCCGTACCGCTCTACACCAAGCCCCCCCCAGGGCCGCAAGCCAATTTCAAATTGGTCAGTGACTTCACGCCAGCTGGCGACCAGCCGGAAGCAATAAAGGGCCTAACCAATGGTTTTGGCCAAGGTCAGCGGGATCAAGTGCTACTGGGAGTTACTGGGTCCGGGAAAACCTTCACGATGGCCCACATAATCGCCCAGCTTGGACGGCCAGCCCTAATTATGGCACCCAATAAGACACTGGCTGCACAGCTATACGGCGAAATGAAATCATTCTTTCCTGAAAATGCAGTTGAGTACTTCGTTTCTTACTACGATTACTACCAGCCGGAAGCTTATGTCCCTCGCACGGACACATATATTGAAAAAGATTCTAGCATAAATGAGCAGATCGATCGTATGCGCCATTCAGCCACACGAGCAATATTGGAACGACGTGATGTTGTGATTGTGGCCTCTGTTAGTTGTATCTACGGTCTAGGCTCGGTTGAATCCTATTCACATATGGTCGTAAAGATCCAGGAAGGGGCAAAAATGCCCCGTTCAGAATTACTAAAAAATCTTGTCGCACTCCAGTATGAACGCAACGATATGGATTTTCATCGTGGCACATTTCGTGTCCGCGGTGATGTGGTGGAGATATTCCCCGCCCACTATGAAGACCGGGCTTGGCGTATCTCCTTGTTTGGCGACGAAATCGAAAGCATTCAAGAATTCGATCCTCTAACCGGCGAAAAGACTGCGGCTTTATTCAGTGAGACTGTTTACCCAAGCAGTCATTATGTCACGCCTCGCCCCGCTTTATCCCAAGCTATAAAAAGTATCAAATTCGAGCTCAAAAAGCGTCTAAAAGAATTTCACGTACAAGGCAAATTACTTGAAGCTCAACGCCTAGAAGAACGTACGATGTTCGATTTAGAGATGCTTGAGACCACGGGCCACTGCAAAAGTATCGAAAACTATTCGCGATTTCTCACAGGCCGCAATGCTGGTGAACCACCACCCACCCTTTTCGAGTACCTACCAGAGGATGCGCTACTATTTGTTGATGAAAGCCATGTCGCTGTACCTCAAATAGGCGCCATGTACCGCGGCGACTTTAATCGAAAGTCTACATTGTCTGATTATGGCTTTCGCTTGCCGTCCTGTCGCGATAATCGGCCATTAAAATTCGAAGAATGGGAGTCTATGAGACCTGACACAGTTTTTGTATCAGCAACGCCAGGGCCCTGGGAAATGCAACGCACCGGCGGAGTATTCACTGAGCAAGTAATCCGGCCCACTGGATTGATTGATCCTATCTGCATCATTAGGCCTGCTGAAAAACAGGTAGATGATCTTTTCGCCGAGTGCCAAACAACCACTAGCAACGGTATGAGAGTATTGGTAACAACTTTAACCAAACGCATGGCTGAGGACTTAACCGAGTATTTACATGAAAATGGCATTCGTGTGAGATATATGCACTCCGATATTGAAACATTGGAGCGTATTGAAATTATACGAGACCTTCGCCTGGGGTCTTTTGACGTTCTAGTCGGTATAAACCTCCTACGTGAAGGATTGGACATTCCTGAATGCTCTTTAGTCGCAATTCTTGATGCAGACAAAGAGGGTTTCCTGCGTTCAGAGACTTCATTGATTCAAACTATTGGTCGCGCCGCTCGCAACATTGATGGGCGCGTTATTCTCTATGCAGACCGTATAACCCGCTCTTTAGAAGCAGCAATCAATGAGACCAATCGACGACGCGAAAAACAACAAGATTTCAACCTCGCAAATGGCATTACCCCAGAGTCTGTGAAGTCGCGAATCTCCGACGTACTCGATAGTGTTTATGAGAAAGACAGCCTCACGATACATAAGGTGAGCGCGGAAGATGAAGACATACCAGGTCATAATTTACGAAATGTAATCAATAAGCTGGACAAGAAAATGAGGGCTGCCGCGGCCGACCTGGAATTCGAGGACGCAGCTAGGATGCGTGATGAAATTCGTCGCCTAGAAAAAATGGAGCTGGAATATGGTGGAACTCCTGAACAAAGTGCCAGAAATTCTTCTATTAACCAACCATCGTTGCAGACGCCACGACGCGTTAAACCTTCTGAGCTAAAGTCACAACAAAGACGCCATGCAAAACGTAAGCGTCCCGGACCCTAAACACCTATTCTAAGTTTTCATTTTATCTGCCCGGGACTGGAGGCGGCGGAATGACCAAAAACTGGCCATAATACTTGCCAGATACGCTGCTCCTACAAAGCTTAGGGTTGCGAATGGGTCGGTCACCAAAAATCCAGCCATAACACCGATCAATATCATTAAAGGAAGAACTAGAAACGGCTTCAACCGCACGTGTTTGCCGGAGTAGACAGGCACGCGACTAACCATCAAAATTGAGGATATTAAAAGAAACGCACCGGCCACCAAAGGCTCTGCAAATACATCCATCCCGGTATAAAGCCATAGTATGAGTGGCATGATCGACAACCCAGCACCACCGGGTGCCGGAACGCCGGTAAAGTAGTTGTGAGCCCATACCGGAAGATCAGGCTGACCAACCATTGTATTAAAACGCGCCAAACGCAGCACACAACACACCGCGTGCAAGAGGCAGAGCGCCCAGCCAAAACTCCCTGCCCCACTCATTACCCACTGATACATCAAAATCGCCGGCGCTACTCCAAAACTGATAGCATCACCCAGAGAATCGAGCTCAGCACCAAATTTAGTGGTACCGCGAAGAAGGCGCGCCACGCGACCATCAATACCGTCTAACGTTGTGGCGATCACCAAGGCGATAACTGCACGGCCCCAGTCTTCGCTCATGCCATAACGAATAGCGGTTAAGCCTGCGCAAAGTGCAACCAAAGTCAAAACATTTGGAAGTATGCGATTAAAAGACAGGCTTCTCAGCCGATTTGCTGCACGTCCAAATCTGCGCTTACCGACCACAAACTCATCATCTGTTGTCTGCTTAGGAGGTGCTGAGCGCTGGCTGTCATTGGCCATATCAGAGAACGTCTCCTGAGCGGGGCTGGCTTTTGATCTTCATATCAGCGAACACGGTTTCGCCTGCGATAGTCTTTTGGCCAACAATTACTAATGGTACCATACCCAACGGCAGATATACATCGACCCGGCTGCCGAAGCGGATCATACCAAATCGTTGGCCCGTCAATAACTTATTGCCTTCGCGCACGTCGCAACGAATACGGCGGGCAACCAGACCTGCGATTTGAACAACCACAAAGTCTTTACCATCCTCTGTGCGAATAATTAGTGATTGTCGTTCATTATCCTCGCTAGCTTTATCGAGAGTCGCGTTTAAGAATTCTCCAGGTGTGTATTCTTCTTTAATCACAGTGCCACCAATGGGAGCACGGTTTACATGACAATCAAAAACACTCATAAAAACACTAATACGCATGAGTGGCTCTAAACCCATTCCCAATTCAGAGGGCGGTGCAGCCGGCCCAATCATCTGAACAATGCCATCTGCGGGACTAATCACCAGGCTGTCTTGATTTGGCGTTACTCGATCAGGATCACGAAAAAAATAAAAACACCAAATAGTCAAGATCAGTCCGACTAGGCCGAGAGGTGTCCATATCCACCACAGTATTAACGCAACTATGGCAAACACCGCTATGAAGCCTGGCCCTTCCGCATGGAGGGGCGGAAAAATATAATTACGCCAAGAAACATCAATCGATTTCATGGAATCTGGCTCAGTATCGGCTTCAGACACGCGGCGCCCCCCTTCTCACTCATTCATTCTCCAACACATATCACTGATTTATAAAAAAATCAGGAGAAACGGATGGGCAGTCAGCAGTAGAGCAAACCGCAGCTTTTTATTACGGTCTTTTAGTTGGGGGCAGGCTAAAGACCTGGCCTGGATATATCAGATCTTCGTTCTTGATTTGATCTATATTGGCTTCATATATGAGCGTATACATAGTACCCGCTCCATATACCCTACGGGCAATACGCCATAGGCTGTTACCTTTCACAACGGTTACAGAACCAGGCGGCATTTCTGCTTGGTTAGGATCCAGAGTAAATGGAATTTCCACGCGGGCCATGACGTTGTTATTGGCGCCTATTTGGTCTGCACGGATCACATGGTCGCCAGCACCAGCAAGAGACTCTGGGGATAGTTCCCAAATTCTATTTTCATCAGTTACCGCGCGACCAACGAATTCATTATCAAGATAGGCCTGAACTGTGCTGCCGGGGTCGGCTTTACCAGTAATATTAAACCTACCATCAGCACTGTAGTCGATGGCGTCCACCGTCAAAGTGCCCATGCCTTCCGGTGCTCCAGGTCCTTGTAATATGCGACTACGACCACCATCACGCGACTGCTCAACAATGAGAATTTCACCGTCACGCTCGGGCACAGACATCACAACTACGTTGCGCGATGCCAATTCATCACCATTAGAACCACGTGCGCGCAGCGCGTATTCACGTGTACCGGGCAGCACTTTTTCAGTCGGGATGAAAACCCATTCTCCTCGAGTATCAGCCGTCACCCGACCAATTTCCTTGTCGCCGTCCAGAATAATTACTGCAGCACCCGGCTGAGACCGGCCAGCCATGACCATATTCCCTTCAGGGTCAATGCGCACAACATCAAAAAGTGGTGCGCCTGGCCCCGTGTTTACCTGACCTCGCCCGCCGAGCCCACTAGGGCTCTGTAGCGTAAAGTTCAGTACTAACGCAGCAATAACGACAACAACGCCAACAACGGCAATGATAAAGGGACGGTTCACAATGCCTCGTCAATTATATATTTTTTGTGGCCAATAATACCACATCTTCAAGTCATAGTCGGTATGGCCAGCCCAAGAATCTTTACTGGCCTTACCAGTAAAGGGTGTACGAGATTGCGCTTAAGGATGCAACCGTATGACAATGACCACTATGCTAGATTGGTTTAAACCCATGGGCGCTATGGGCCATAGATAACAAAGGTTATGAGGGCGCCCAGGCCCAAGGGCAATGACGCTACAAACCCCAATACAATTGGATAAAGAATAGAACTGATGCGAGCCTCAGGCATAGGAACATGTTTTGCGGTCCCATCGGCAAACAAGATAAGGGGCACCAATATTAGACCAATCCGAGCACTTGGATCACTTTCAGCTATGGCCCAAGCGACAGCTAAAAGAGCGGCCCCTATTCCAAGAATGACGCTATCGCCCAGAAAAACGTCGAGAAACAACTGCAAAGTGGCGTAAGCCGCCACACACAGGGCAAGTATTAACGCAGTTGTCGCAGAGCTACTATCCCCAACGATGATGGCCTGTGTATAAAGTGCTAAAGCAACCATAATAATCACTACATAGCTAGCAACACTCTGGGCTCGTAGCTGGTCCAAGCGCACGATGACAGAAAATGCAACGACAGCAAGAACCAGAAATAGCAACGCCTTAGACGTTGAAAGCTCCCCACTTGAAATAAAGCCATTATTCAGGCTGACCCAAGTGGAGAGACAAATTACAAAACCTGCAACAACAGCTGTCCAAAACCTTGTTGGACGGATGATATCTAAAGTCAGCCCGGCCAGGGCTGCTACCACAGCGATATAACCGATACGTTCAAAGGAGTCTTCTGAGGACCACCCAGGTGATAGCAGAAAGGCCCATGAGGTGATAAATCCTCCCACCACAGCAATACCTGCAATATTGGGACCTCGGACAGCGCCACCAACAGCACGCAACAAGCCGGCAGAAATAATTGTCAGAATCACTGGCAGTAAGATTACAACTAAGGGTTTCACGATGGTCTCACAACGAGTAATGCGGCCAGACTAGGCTGAGTAAGATCGAATATGCCGCTAACGCTAAAGTGCTTATGATATTTTGTACGGATGCACTAACGAACTAGAAATATTCCCTCTTTGCCCCTGACTCATTCTCTCTGAAAAATTTAACGCTGTTTCGCTACTTCCTTAGGCGTAACACGCCCACCTTTATTTTCCCAGGCAGTGCGCAGATAATTAGAGAGAGCTGCTACGTCCTCATCGCTCAGCTTATCGCGGTATGAGCCCATATCTTCCCAGGCCCCAAATGGGGTCGGGCCCTCTGCCGGTACATCAGCGCCATAAAGAATTACATTAATTAGCGAAGAGGCGTCAGGTGCCTGAACAATGGCACTCCCTGAAACAGGTGGTGCCTTCAGAAATGCGCCTCGCCCGGACTGAAGATGGCACTCCTCACAATGCTCCTCATAGATCGCTAACCCATGCGCCTCCTCTTCTGAGCTAAGGGTTTGATCAGTATTACGCTCAATAGGGGCTAAACTCTTAATATAGACTGCCATTGCCTTGGCATCTTCTTCTTTAAGAAACTGCGTACTATTGATTATCACTTCATTCATCGGCCCAAAGGTACCTGCCCGGAAGCTATGGCCCGTTCTTAAGTAATTCGCAATGTCCGTTTCCGACCATTTTGCCATACCTGTGGATGCTGACGTTAGATTAACTGCCGACCATTTTCTAATTTTATCTTCTTCCACAACATCAAAGTACGTGCCTCCTGACATAGCCAAACTTTTATCCTCAGCCAAAAAAAAGTTACGTGGGGTATGACAGGAAGAACAATGACCAAGCCCTTCAGTCAGGTAAGCACCACGATTCCATTCATCAGACTGCTCAGGATCTGTTCTATACAATTCATTATCAGCAAACAGAAAATTCCAGAAAAATAGCGCCAACCGAATATTGAAGGGAAACGGCATTTCGTTATCAGGGGGTGTGTAATTCACCGGTTCCAAGGACATGATATAAGCATAGATAGCTGACATATCCTCTTTGGTTATTTTACTGAAAGCCGAATAGGGAAATGCCGGATAAAGGTGACTACCGTTGGCTGACACGCCAGCTCGCATTGCATAAGCGAATTGTTCCTCAGTCCAATCGCCAATTCCTGTTTCTATATCAGGGGATATATTAGTCGAATATATAGTTCCAAATGGCTCACTGAACGGCCCCCCGGAAACATGGAACGGGACACCACCACCAAATTTAGGGCCATCCTTATAGGTATGACAACTTACACAATTTCCAATTGTAGCAAGGTACTTACCCCTCTCCAAAAGTGGGTCTAATGACCCTGAAGAAGATACACTTTCAGATGCGGGGACAACACTCGAGACTTGAGCCTGAGATTCTGTTAACAGCAAACCAGTTGTTACAAAAGCCACCGCTAATATTAATATAACGGCGACAGTATTCGGAAAATTTCTCAATTGCATTGGCTCTAATATAGTTAAGAAAAACTCCACGGAACAAACGCCATAGAATACAACGCCCGTCAAAAAAGGGACGGGCGTTGCTTTACTAACACCCGTCGGAACTATTTCTTACGATAAACGTCGTGGCACTGCTTGCAGGTCAATGCATTCAAGATAGTGCCCATGGCCGCATCTTTGCCCTTTTCCTTCGCAACTTGCGCAGCGGTTGTTATCTTTTCTGAGAAGTCATTCATTTTGGCTGAAAAATCTTCCCAGTTTTCCCAAACTTCCGGCAGAGACTCGCCGCCTAACACTTTTTTCTCAAAACTACTCAAAGACTGCTGAGAAGCAATCGCGATCACCTCAAGATGGGCAACAACATTGTCGTCAGGAATGACGGTGGACAGAATCTGGCCTAAGGCTGCCGTTTGCGCATCCATCGTGTTCATTATGTGCTGCCTATAATCAATCACATCCTGATCATCGGCTTGCGCCAAAGTCGGCAGAACCAGTGCTGCAAACATAGCCATAGCTGCAACACAGCCAGTCAATTTAGCCAGACGTTTCATACCAGAAGCCTCCAATACTCCAAACTAAAGACAATTATGCTCCTAAATGTGTCGATTATGAGAAACAAGAAGGTTTTTCAAAGACACACCTACCGATATCCGAATACCCTAATTATTCGATCACGGCCCAATGGTTTACTAGAGAAACTTTAGCGTTTGCAAGGATTTTAACCCGCCCCACTCCGCCTACCTAATAAGCCAGCCAGAGTCACGAACTGTTACTTTTTTATCTGGCACTCAGAAAGCAAAAGCGCCCGCCTTTAACAGGACGGGCGCTTAAACTGAGCAAAATACAATCTATTCCGCGTAACGATACTCGTCATGACAGCCTTTGCATGTAAAAGATTCTTGCACTAGGGGGGCGGCAGCAGCCATTCCACCCTCTTGTGCGGCTTTATCTAGTGCTGCCATTTTCTCCACGAACTCATTCATCTTTGCAGAAAAGTCATCCCAATTTGACCAAATTTTTGGCATGGCATCACCCTTGCCAGTGCCACCTTCAACATTCGGCTCAAAGGCTTTTAAAGCTTGCGTTGAGTTCACGGCCAGAGCCTTAACATGGCTTGCAAAATTTTCGGCTGGGGCCTTCTGTTGCAAGGTCATGAATAGTGCAGCCGCTTGCGCACCTAAACTAGACATAACCTGCTTCCGATAATCAATCGTATCTTGATCATCAGCGTGCGTTGTCATTGGCACCAAGGCAATGGTTGCTGCCATAGCAAAGCCACCAATAATTTTTTTAATATTAGTCATTTTAAGAAGCCTCCACTGCTTCGATTCGTTGACTCATGGTTACAAGAGAGCTCTCCAAGAATAACATCAGCCGGTAACTACCCCTCTGCAATCCCTATACCGATGCTTTACAAAACCTCCCTAATGTATAATGCCCTTAAATTCGTTCAACTGAAATAATATTGTGACAAGGATATGATTAGGACGCCTATTGTGCCCCAACTCAAGAGCCTATGTATCTTCTGTGGCTCACAAATCGGCAATAATCCCGAATTTTTGAGGGCAGCTGAGAGCCTGGGACGGGCACTTGCTGTTAATGGCACCACGCTCGTTTTCGGCGGCGGGCGTGTTGGGCTCATGGGAGCCGCTGCGGACGCGGCTCTAAAGGGTGGTGGCTCTGTTCTCGGCGTTATCCCTCAGTTCCTAAAGGATAAAGAGCTCGCCCACTCTGGACTAACGGAAATGATAGTTGTGCCTGATATGCACACCCGTAAGCGAGTGATGTTTGAGCGAAGTGACGCCTTCTGCGTTTTACCTGGTGGTGTTGGAACCCTTGAGGAAATGTTTGAAATCGTCTCCTGGCGACAACTTCATAGGCATAATAAGCCCATTATCGTACTCAATACTGCTGGATATTGGTCTAATCTACTGGGTTTGCTGGATCAGATCATCGCCGCGGATTTCGCCCACAAAGGCCATGAATCGCTTGTGACAGTTGTCGATAAAGCCGAAGATGTGGCTCAAACGGCAGAAGCCGAACTAGCCAACCCCAAGCCACCGGTCCTGTTTACCTCCTGAGCTTTCTTAATCCACTGTCAATTTTGTAGATTACCGACTTGCGCGCCCAACGGCCAATGCACTAGTTTCCCTGCCAAACCCCAAGGCGCACCCCCTAGCTACGCTAGCAAGCCATTTCGGGAAAACAAATCTAACGAGACCCGACATAACCGGACCTCGCAAAAAGGGAACTTTCATGGCCAAGATCAAGGTAAAAACCCCAATCGTTGACCTAGATGGCGACGAGATGACGCGCATAATATGGCAGTTCATCAAGGAAAAATTGATCCTGCCTTACCTTGATGTAGATTTAAAATATTATGACCTGAGTGTCGAATATCGCGACAAAACTGATGATCAGGTTACAGTCGATGCCGCTAATGCTATCAAGCGGTATGGCGTCGGTGTGAAATGCGCCACCATCACGCCCGACGAAGCTCGAGTGACAGAGTTTAACCTCAAGAAGATGTGGCGCTCGCCCAACGGCACTATTCGGAATATTCTGGGCGGCACCGTTTTCCGCGAGCCCATTATATGCAAAAACGTACCGCGTCTGGTGCCAGGCTGGACCCAGCCCATTATCATTGGGCGCCATGCATTTGGCGACCAATATCGTGCGACAGACTTCAAAGTCCCCGGCCCTGGTAAACTGACAATGACCTTTAAACCAGCTGACGGGGGTAAAGCCACTGATTATGAAATTTATGATTTCCCTATGAGTGGCGTTGCAATGGGTATGTATAACCAAGATGACTCGATCGCTGGATTTGCTCGTGCTTGCTTCAATTACGGCCTATCACGTGGATACCCGGTGTATATGTCAACCAAGAACACAATTTTAAAAGCTTACGACGGCCGCTTTAAGGACATATTTCAAGACGTATTTGACGCCGAGTTTAAATCTCGATTCGATGACAAACGCCTAACCTACGAACACCGGCTTATTGACGATATGGTCGCTTCAGCCCTGAAGTGGTCAGGGGGCTTTGTCTGGGCCTGTAAAAACTACGATGGTGATGTTCAATCCGACATTGTAGCCCAAGGCTTTGGTTCTTTGGGGCTCATGACCTCTGTATTACTAACCCCAGACGGTCAAACAGTTGAAGCAGAAGCTGCACATGGAACCGTGACTCGGCATTACCGTCTACATCAAAAAGGAAAAGAGACCTCCACCAATCCCATCGCGTCCATTTTTGCCTGGACCCAAGGCCTCAGATACCGGGGCAAGTTCGACAACACTCCTGACGTGTCTCACTTTGGTGAAACCTTGGAAAAAGTGTGCATAAAGGCTGTTGAAAGTGGTTTCATGACCAAGGATTTAGCCATTCTCTTGGGTCCGGAACAACCGTGGATGACCACTACTCAGTTTCTCAACAAACTCGACGAGCTTCTACAAGCGGAAATGAAATAGTAAAATTACACAAACTCATAATTATATAAGCGCCTTCTCGAAAAAAGTCCGGGTTTGAAATCTATTTTTCTACAAAGCCTTTGCGCAATTTTTTTAACTGAGTATTAGTTGCTGGCACCATTTTACCCCCGGACTTTGGCAGGACCCAATAATAATTTCCATCACGACCGACAACAACGAACTTGTCTCCTCGCCTTGAAAATACTCGGCGATGATTTGCTGACTGCTCCACGTAGGTCTCTCGCCAATCCTCATCTTGCTTGAACATATACTCGTGGCTTTTGATGAACTGCTTCACAAACTTCTTGTCGACAATGGTAACGTTAGAAATTACCCAGCACTGACCTTCAAAAACCCAATAAGTGGCCAACCCAATGAATTCCCTAGCTGGATTAAAATAGGGGTAAAAAGGAAAAGAGCGACAGGCTACTGAGCGATTATCGCGCTCACAATGTTCCACACCCTTGCACTCAATAGCGCAGCAATCTGAACCCTTCAAATCTGCCAGTTCCCTCTTTGCATCGGGCGTTACCGCTTTATAGGGCTTCCATAAATCCGAACGCGATTTGAGCAGCTGCCACTCTGTTTTTTCGACAATTGGGATTGCATTGTCGGTCGAGCAACAGACCGGTTTTCCGCCATTTAAATGCGCGCACTTCTTTCCACAATCATAAACCTTGGAAATTGGTGCTTGAAACTGTCGAAAAATTTCTTCGTAGTGCTTTGGCTGTAAAGACATTGAACAGGTACTATCCCAAACTGGCCCAAACTGGCCCAAACTCGTGGTTTAATTACAGAGAGCGACTAGTCAGCGGTATAGCCTGCAATCGTCACCTTTGAAAGGCCTACATCATTGAATGCGGTTTCTGGGTGCGAGTCTGTAATAATCATGTCACAAGAGAGGCTCGACCGCGTATAAAATAGGATTAATAGCATGCAGGCTTACATCTGGATCGGCCTTGGCGGCGCACTAGGCAGCATGGCACGCCATTGGAGCGCCGGATTAGTCAATGTGATTGCCGGTACAGGCTTTCCCTGGGGCACTTTAGTCGTAAACGTGGCCGGCTCGCTTATTATTGGTTTTGCCGCCGCAACATTGAGCAATAATGGGCTATTTCCCTCTTCCCAAGCTTTTCGTCAGTTTCTGATGGTGGGAATTTGTGGTGGATATACAACTTTTTCTGCTTTCAGCTTAGAGACTCTGCACCTTCTAGAGAGTGGCCAATGGCTATCAGCTATAGGTAACGCTGGAATATCCATTGGCCTTTGTGTCGGGGCTGTCTGGATCGGTTACATAGTAGGGGTTTTTATGAGCCCCCGCTGACGACTAAGACAAACTGTGCTCAAACTCTATTCGTGACGCAAGGCTTCAATAGGATTGAGGCGCGCAGCGCGGCGCGCTGGCATAAATCCAAATGCCACCCCCACAATCGCCGAGAATGCAAAAGCCATAAACACTATGAGCGGTTCAAATACGAAAGGCACGTCGATCGCAGGAGCAACTGCAGCTGCGCCAATAAGCCCGATTACAATGCCTACAAATCCCCCAAGCGCTGATAATAGCGCCGCCTCGATAAGAAATTGCATCATTACTTCTTGTTCCGTGGCTCCAATGGCTAGTCTGATACCGATTTCCCGGGTACGCTCAGTCACCGATACCAGCATGATATTCATAATACCGATACCCCCTACCAAAAGACTTACGGCGGCAATAGCACTTAAGAAAGTCGTCATCGTACCAATAGTGCTTTCCATAACTTCGGAGACTTCCGTCATGTCTAGAATGTCAAAATTAGAATCTTCCCCTTCCCCTAAGCGCCGCCGCTCGCGCATCAAGTCAGTCACCTCCACTTTTAAAGAACTCAATCCTTCAGGCGTGAAAGCCGAAATGAATATTTGCGGTATACGATCAGACCCTGCGATACGTCGCTGGTAAGTGCGAATTGGCAGCACGACAACTAAATCCTGATCGCCACCAAACATAACCTGCCCCTTGGCCTCAAGCACCCCAATCACCTCGCAAGAGATTTTACCAACACGGACAGCCGCACCAATAGGGTCTTGCCCAGGAAACATGTCGGCTTGGATAGTCGACCCGATAATACACACAGACTTACCGCTTTGCTCTTCAGCAAGAGTAAAGGTACGCCCACTCGTCAGGTTCCAATTCCTGACTATCGTGAACTCTCCGGTGGTCCCCACAACGTTTGACCGCCTATTCTCATTTCCAGCGATAACGTGTGCCATGCGCTGTGCATAGGGTGCGATAGCTGCAATATTAGGAACTTCACGTCGCAAGGCCTCCACGTCACTGATTTTAAATAATGGCGATGACACTGCCGCACCGCCCATACGCCTATTGCCACCCGGCATTAAGGTAAGCATGTTGCTGCCCATTTTTGAAATTTCGCTACCAACCTGGGCTGTCGTACCCGAACCTAGCGTTACGATGATGATAACAGCTGCTACACCAATAATGATTCCGAGAACAGTCAAGCTAGAACGGAGAATGTTCCGCTTTATCTCATTAAAAGCCATTATTAATGTATTACCAATCATCGGCTACACACTCTTTAAGCACAATGTTTAACATCTATTTCACCGATGATTTTTCCATCCTTAAACTCCAAACGCCGGTGAGCATATTCCGCTATATCATTCTCATGTGTTACAAGAACGACCGTCAGTCCCTGCTCTTTGTTTAGCCTTGTTAGTAGATGCATAATTTCATGACTACGAGCAGAATCGAGGTTTCCTGTCGGCTCATCAGCCAACAATAACGACGGCCGAGTAACAATGGCTCTTGCTATTGCTACGCGTTGCTGTTGGCCACCAGATCATTCGGCTGGGGTATGATGTTCGCGGCCCAGAAGACCTACTATTTCAAGCGCCTCCAGTGCGCGGCGGCGGCGCGTCGCCTTATCAAGCCGTTGATAGATCAAAGGAAGTTCCAGGTTCTCCAATGCTGATGTCCGCGCCAACAGGTTAAATCCCTGAAATACAAATCCAAGAAAATGCCGGCGTAACAAGGCCAGCTGATCGTGGCTGAGTGTTTCCACGCCAACCCCCCGGAAAAAATACTGGCCTCGTGTTGGTACATCCAAGCATCCAAGCATATTCATAGTTGTCGATTTGCCTGAGCCTGATGCCCCCATTATCGCGACAAAATCCCCCGAATTGATTTCAAAACTTACGCCGTCGAGCGCCCTGACTTCGGCATCGCCCTCGCCATAAATTTTATGAACATTTTTAAAACAAACCAACGGTTGCCCAGACATACCGATAGCGTCCGAGTTTTTAGAAAGGCCAGTTTCACTGGATAGCAACATCTCAATCAAGGCGCTAACGCTTGGGTACCGGTCACAACCAGGTCTCCCATTTTTATATTTCCTGAAATAATTTCAGTGCGTAGGCCGTCAGATATACCAATAGTGACACCTACTTTTTGAGGTCCACCGTCTTGAATAATCCAAACCTCATGATCATCCGCTTTTTTTGATTTGTCGATAGGAGGTAAGCGGGGCTCATCCATAAACCTTGCCCATGGAGGACCCCGTGGCCTTCCCTTATTTTGAGCAACGGATGGATTAAAACGAAGCGCAGCGTTAGGGACGCTCAGGGCATCTTGACGTTCCGCTATAACGATCGTGGCCGTTGCCGTCATTCCGGGCCGCAAAGACAAATCTTCATTATTAACAGTCAGAATTGCTTGATAGGTTACAACATTGTCTACAGTCTTTGGAGCAAAGCGCACTTGGGTGATAGTGGCCGGGTACTGTCGATTCTGAAATGCATCGACAACAAAATTTGCCCGCTGACTTTCTCCAATTTGACCGATATCAGCCTCATCCACATCTATTTCAAGTTGCATTTTGGTCAAATCTTCCGCCAATGTGAATAGTACAGGGGTATTGAAACTTGCTGCAACCACTTGGCCTGGTTCAACTGAGCGCAAAAGTACTACGCCATTAATTGGTGATTTAATTTCAGATTTTGAGAATGCCGTTTCAGCAGAGCTTAGTGATGCTTCAGAAACAGCTACTTGCGCCTCAGCATTTGTGAGGCTTGCTTCAGCGCGTGCAAAACTAGCCTCTGCTGAGTCTACAGACTGTTTGGATGCATATCCAGTTTTTGCAAGTTCGCGGGACCGCTCAAGTTTATCTGACGTCTCTGCAACCGTTGCTTTTGCATCTTGCACTCTAGCCTTGGCGGCTAAAAGAGATGCCCTAGTCTGCAGCACCTGTGCGCCTAAAGAATCCGTATCAAGCACTGCAAGAATCTGCCCTTCTATTACACGATCATTAAAGTCTACAAAAACCTGTTCGATTTGCCCGGACACTTCAGACCCGATATCGACGGAATTGACAGGCTCTAATGTCCCAGTAGCGGTAACAGTTGCAACGATTTCGCCAGTTTCAACTTCAGCCATTCGATAAACCGGCGATGGCGAACCTCCAAAAAGGCCAAAAATTATATAAACGATCACTGCAACTATGCTCGCAGCCCCAATGATCCACCATTTCCTAAAAGCAACAGAACGGATGCGTTCATTATTTCCAAGCCCCAGTACCGAGACCATATTGTCATCGGCACTGTGCCGAACCTGGGCTTCGTCTTTCATCAAATTCGCCTTGCATACAAAGTGTATTTTTCTAGTCAAGCCTCATATCGCGCTCGATAGATTTAGCTCTCAGGCTTATGTACATGTGAAGTATTTACAATATCCCAATGAGCTGAGCATCCCAGACTGGAATTGTGAGAAAGTGTAACATTTACTTTGGGTTAAACTTTCACGCTTTTCTTAGATCAAGGCGATTCAACCAGGTCTGGACAAAAATATTGCTACTAATGGCTGAGGTCTGAAATAGCCTCATCAAGACCAGCCAAGGTCAATGGATGCATTCGCTCGTCCATAAGCTTTCGCATCAGCCCAATAGATTCCACATATGGCCATTGCTTTTGCGGGACTGGATTGAGCCAAACAGCCTGAGGCCATACTGCCAATAACCTCCGCAACCACATTTCACCTGCCTCTTCATTCCAATGCTCGACCGCACCACCTGGATAAACGATTTCGTAAGGACTCATCGAAGCATCACCCACAAAGATCAATTTATAGTCAGCGGAATACTTATTTAGCACATCCCAGGTAGGTATACGCTGGGTATGGCGACGTAAATTGTCCTGCCAAACATATTCATAAACACAGTTGTGAAAATAGTAGTATTCGAGGTGCTTAAACTCAGTACGACAAGCAGAAAAAAGCTCGGCACAGATCTTTACATGATCNTCCATNGAGCCGCCTGCATCGAGAAATAAAAGCACTTTAACAGTGTTATGCCGCTCAGGAACCATTTTTAAATCCAGAAGACCGCCGTGATGGGCCGTAGATTGGATGGTTCCATCTATGTCTAGCTCTGTTTCTGCACCTTGTCTTGCAAAGCGCCGAAGACGGCGTAAAGCCAATTTTATATTACGTGTCCCCAGCTCGATTTGGTCATCGAGATTAGCAAATTCCCGTTTATCCCAAACTTTCACAGCTCGTCGATTGCGACTTTCGTGTTGGCCAATTCGGATTCCTTCAGGGTTGTACCCATAGGCGCCAAAAGGCGAAGTGCCAGCTGTACCGATCCACTTAGAGCCACCAGTATGTTTCTTTTTTTGTTCATTTAGACGTTCACGCAAAGTATCCATAAGCTTTTCCCAGCCGCCAAGGGCATCAATCTTGGCCTTTTCCTCTTCAGAAAGCATAAGCTGGGAAAGCGTCTTTAACCACTCATCGGGAACATCTAAGACTATACCGTCCAAATCAGCACTACTTTCAAGGCCCTTAAAGACCTCACCGAATATTCGATCGAACCTATCTAGGTGGCGCTCGTCTTTCACAAGAGTGGCGCGAGATAAATAGTAAAAGTCTTCAACGCTATACTGTGAAATTCCAGCGTCTACTGCCTCGATAAGCGCGAGGTATTCAGTAATAGAAATCGGTAAGCCTGCTTGCCTAAGACTATCAATCAAGTTAGTGAACACGGCAGTCCCNCAGACCGCAACTTAACGACCTTCACGGCGAGCTAAAAAGGCTAAGCGCTCAAGCATATGTACATCCTGCTCGTTCTTCAAAAGAGCGCCNTACAACGGAGGAATAACAGTTTTTACATCCTTAGATTTGAGCGCCTCCGGTGAAATATCATCAGCCATAAGTAATTTAATCCAATCTAATAACTCTGATGTTGACGGTCTTTTTTTAAGTCCGGGCACCTCACGAATATTGTAAAAAACGTTTAGCGCCTCGCGCACTAATAATTTTTTCACGTCGGGAAAATGCACATCAACGATACGTTCCATCGTTTCGCGTTCAGGAAAACGAATATAGTGGAAAAAACAGCGCCGCAAGAACGCGTCTGGTAGCTCTTTCTCATTATTTGAAGTTATAATCACAACGGGGCGAGTCTCTGCACGAATATTCGCACCAGTTTCATAGACGAAGAATTCCATACGATCGAGTTCCNACAGCAAATCATTAGGAAATTCAATGTCAGCCTTGTCAATTTCATCTATCAATAAAACAGCCCGCTTAGGCTTCGACTTAAAGGCTTCCCACATTTTTCCAGGTTTAATATAATTACCTATGTTTTTAACCTTCTCCTCACCAAACTGAGAATCCCGAAGGCGCGATACAGCATCGTATTCATATAANCCATGTTGGGCTTTAGTAGTTGACTTGATGTGCCACGTGATTAGCGATAGCTCTAATGCCGTGGCAATCTCTTGCGCCAAAACGGTCTTACCGGTGCCAGGTTCACCCTTGACGAGCAATGGTCGCTCCAGGGTCACTGCTGCATTCACTGCAACCATGAGATCTTCTGTAGCGATATAACTGTCTGTTCCAGAAAAGCGCATTAGGCCCTCGTAAAATAATGGAATGTGAAACGGGTTCAATTGAAGCGAAACCCGCTGCCTTATACAGGTTCATCTCCACTGAATACAGGNTATAGATATGTCAATTATCGGTNATCAGAAAGTTGAAAAGCATGGTCGGNGAGGCGACNGGGCTTTTCTAAAGCTTGCCTAAATCAAGATGTGGGGATGGATCAGGCAGGCTCGTTACTTAAGTTGACTGATACCGCATCGGTAAAAGAAAAACACTTCCTGATCGGATTAGTTGCATCCCNAATGATCNAGCACGTNAGNTCCNATATATTCTTGCTNTCNTTCNTCATGNTTTCCAAAGNATTCTGAGTCAGCNNCNTNNNGATTTGGANCNTTTCTTCTNGAGNCTTNACNNCCGNTNGCNTCTTANTATCANTANCNACNACTCCTACCGACTNGTNAGAACNGCTNTAGATATNATNCGTCNGCGTCTCGACACCATCAGCAGCCGCGTTATTTAGTATCGCACTGCACAAAGTTGAGGTGACTACCACCTACAACCAAGAATGAATATTGCGGCGCACCATTAATTGCGCACACGCAATGTAAGATTAAATGTCTGAAAATATTGTATTATAATGACAATCTAGCGACTTGCTGTTCAATAGCGGCAAGAGCTTTGTTGGCTTTCGCCCCATTTGGACCACCTGCCTGAGCCATATCGGGACGACCACCGCCACCCTTCCCACCGACGACCGCAGCACCAACCTTAACTAAATCCACAGCATTCAGTTTTTTCGAGAGGTCATTGGTCAAAGCCACGACCAAGGAGGCCTTGCCATCCGCCACAGCCACCAGAGCGATCACACCGCTACCCAAATTCTTTTTCATTACATCCGCCATACCCTTGAGGTCCTTCGCAGGTACATCTTTCAAGACACGCCCAGAGAAAGCGATGCCCCCAATATCTTTTGTAGCTTCGTCTTCCGAGGTAACACCGCTACCCATAATTAATTTCTTACGCAGATCCGAGATTTCTCTCTCTAGCTTGCGGCGTTCATCTATCAGAGCCATGACACGACCCGGCAACTCAACCGGAGGAACACGGAGTGCACTGGCAGCTTCTGTTAGCATTCGCTCTTCCTCAGACACCCAAATTTCAGCGGCTAATCCGCTCACTGCCTCAATACGCCGAACGCCTGCAGCCACGGCCGATTCGCTGACAATCTTGAACAAACCAATATCGCCCGTGCGGCGCACATGAGTACCTCCACATAATTCTACCGAATACGGAGTGGCCCCTCCTTCAGCCGCGGAACCCATGGCTACGACTCGCACTTCATCACCGTACTTTTCACCAAACAAAGCCATGGCACCTGCCTTTACTGCAGAATCAGGCGTCATAAGGCGAGTCGTTACTACTTCGTTAGCACGAATCTCAGCATTCACTTGATCCTCGATATCTCGAATCTCTTCCCCCGTAAGTGTTTTATTATGGCTGATATCAAAGCGAAGACGGTCGGGCGCAACCAGCGAGCCTTTTTGAGTCACGTGCTCACCAAGAACACGCCGCAACGTAGCATGAAGCAAATGGGTCGCTGAATGATGGCCACGTATGGACGATCGACGCATGTAGTCCACTTTAAATGAAATTTCGTCTCCAACACTTACTGAACCTGTAGTCACTGTGCCCACGTGCACATGCAGAGCATCTAGTTTTTTCTGTGTGTCGGTAACTGTGATTGTACTCTTTGCACCTATACCAGATATCGTGCCGGTATCTCCCACTTGGCCCCCGGATTCTCCGTAAAATGGAGTCTGGTTGGCAATTAGCTCAACCTGCTGGCCTTTAATAGCCTGCTTCACTGGCTTGCCATCCACGACCAAAGCTGAAATGCGTCCCTCTGCAGATTCGGTTGCATAACCGAGAAAATCGCTCGCCCCTTTCTGCTCACGTAGTTCAAACCAGACTTTTTCGGTGGCAGCATCGCCAGATCCCTGCCAGGCTCTGCGGGCTTCTGCCCGCTGACGCTCCATAGCTTTATCAAAGCCGGTTTTGTCCACTTCAATATCACGACCACGCAGTGCATCCTGCGTCAAATCGAGCGGAAACCCATAAGTATCATAGAGCTTGAATGCTACTTCACCCGGCAATTGTCCACCTGAAGCGATAGATTCGGTTTTCTCTTCGAGCAGCTTTAAGCCACGTTCCAACATAGATTTAAATCGTGTTTCCTCAAGCAAAAGAGTTTCGCTAATCAGCGCCTGAGCCCTGTCTAGTTCAGTGTAATGTGTTCCCATCTCTACCAGTAGCGCGGGTACTAGGCGGTGCAAGAGTGGATCCACACACCCCATCATATGAGCATGCCGCATGGCCCTTCGCATGATACGGCGCAGAACGTAGCCTCGACCCTCATTAGAAGGTAGCACACCGTCCGCAATTAGGAATCCAGTAGCTCTCAAATGATCTGCTATAACCCTATGCGAGGCTTTATGGTCTCCTTTAGGGTCTGTGTTTGCCAAATTAGCGATGGCCTCAATTAAATGCTGGAATAAATCGATATCATAGTTGTTGTGCACGCCCTGTAGAACTGCAGCGAGACGTTCTAGACCCATACCTGTATCCACTGATGGTTTCGGTAGCTCAATGCGCTTATCAGATGTGATCTGTTCAAACTGCATAAATACGAGATTCCAGATCTCAACGAAACGATCACCATCTTCATCAACACTGCCCGGGGGACCGCCAGCAATATGTTCACCATGATCATAGAATATTTCCGTGCAAGGCCCACAAGGCCCGGTATCGCCCATCGCCCAAAAGTTATCCGAGCTTGGGATACGTAAAATTCTAGCTTCTGGAAGGTTTGCAACTTTTGCCCATAAGTTGGCGGCTTCTTCGTCGGTCGAATGTACAGTCACCAAAAGCTTATCTTTCATCAGCCCAAAGTCTTTGGTGATGAGCTCCCATGCGTAATAAATCGCCTCTTCCTTAAAATAATCGCCGAAAGAAAAATTACCAAGCATCTCAAAGAAAGTATGATGTCGCGCTGTATAGCCAACATTATCGAGATCGTTATGTTTACCACCCGCTCTCACACATTTCTGCGACGACGCAGCACGCGTATAGGACCGTGCTGCATTTCCAGTAAAAACATTTTTGAATTGCACCATACCAGCATTAGTGAACATCAACGAAGGGTCGTTACGCGGCACCAATGGACTGGATGCAACGACTTCATGATCATTTACCGAAAAATAGTCCAAGAACGCGGTTCTGATTTCTTTAGTTGTAGCCATAATATGACATGCACTTATTGATCCGTTTCTAAGCTGGTCTCGAGGCCGCTTACCATGGCCGCTTTGTACCCTGGGCAGCCAGGGGGTGTCCAGAAAGGCACACTCCCTGAACAAAAAAAACGGGGTTCCTCAGGAACCCCGTTATATGGGAAGCAAGGGCCGGGGACATCTAACCCTTAGATTTAGCATCTCCTGCTGCATCACTTGAAGGTGAAGTCGTCATTACCTCCGATAAAAGGCCTGCATTCACTCGAATCTGGTTCTCAATTTCCTTAGCCGTTTCAGGATGGGCTCGAAGAAATTGCTTAGCATTTTCTCGGCCTTGGCCAATGCGTTCGGAATTATAAGAATACCAAGAACCTGACTTCTCAACCAACCCGGCCTTAACGCCTAAATCAATCAACTCACCAGTCTTAGACACACCCTCACCGTACATAATATCAAACTCTACTACTTTGAACGGTGGCGCGACTTTATTCTTTACTACTTTCACCCGAGTCTGGTTACCAACCACCTCATCTTTATCTTTGATTTGGCCAATGCGTCGAATGTCAAGGCGTACTGAAGAATAAAACTTAAGTGCGTTCCCGCCTGTAGTGGTTTCTGGACTACCAAACATAACACCAATCTTCATGCGGATCTGATTGATAAAGATGATCAGGGTGTTGGATCGCGATACCGAAGCAGTGAGCTTGCGCAACGCTTGGCTCATGAGACGTGCTTGTAAACCGACATGGTGATCTCCCATCTCGCCTTCTAGCTCAGCACGGGGTGTCAAAGCCGCGACGGAGTCCACCACCAGCACATCAACAGCACTGGAGCGCACCAGGGTATCAGCAATTTCAAGTGCTTGCTCACCAGCATCGGGCTGAGAAATAAGAAGCTCATCTAGATTAACATTCAGCTTTCGAGCATAACCCGGATCAAGGGCGTGTTCGGCATCTACAAAAGCGCACGTACCGCCAGCCTTTTGTGCTTCAGCCACAACATGCAAAGCTAATGTTGTTTTGCCCGAACTTTCTGGACCATAAATTTCGACAATGCGACCATTAGGTAAACCACCAATTCCGAGGGCTAGGTCGAGACCCAGAGAGCCTGTGGAAATTGCTGGCAGATCCACAGCTGCGTCATTCTGACCGAGGCGCATAATGGAACCTTTTCCGAAGCTACGCTCAATCTGAGTTAAAGCGGCATCAAGGGCCTTATTCTTATCCATATTATTTCTTTCTACGAGACGAAGAGCGGGTTCGGCCATGATAGGCTCCTGTTGTTTGTGAAGAAAACATGGACGAGTACCAACGTCCCAGAAGCTAAAATGTACTTGGTATGTTCTCAAAAGCAAGCTTTAATTAGAACAAAAATAGAACATTAATTTTTCCATATATAATAACAGGTTATATATATTTTCCCATATATATAAGCGAGAGGTCCGTGCCGACTGGGGTGTTTATACGCTGCACAAGGTAGGTCCGATTACCAACAAGGACAAGCTAAGAGACAGCTTACTCAGAAAGGACATCCTTTACCTTGCCAGCTAACTGACCAAGTGAGAATGGCTTAGGTAGAAAATGGAAGTCAGCCGTATCGACAATGTCACCGCGCGCAACTTCTTCCGAATATCCTGAGATTACAATAATACGGATTTCAGGACGCTCAACCCGAATGAGGCGAGCGAGAGTACCTCCATCCATACCCGGCATCATCATGTCGGTAACCATGAGATCTACGCCCTCCGTATCACGCAAGATATCTAGCGCCTGCTCACCAGTGCGAGCTTGCAGCACCTTATACCCCTTATTCTTTAGCGCACGGGATGCGAACACGCGCACAGCATCTTCGTCCTCCACCAGCAATACCGTGCCGGTACCGCCCAAATCAGCGGCTGCGAGCACAGCCTCTTCTTCCTCTTCATTAGTATCTTCTCCACCACCTAACGCTGGGAGACCAGCTGACTGCACGTGTTGCCCAAAGGCTATTTCCGTATCGTCCCCCTCTGCACTGATTCGCGGGAGATAAATGTTAAATGCCGAGCCTTTACCCAGAGTTGAGTCTACCAAAATGAAGCCGCCAGTTTGACGAACAATGCCGTAAACCGTCGCCAGCCCCAGTCCTGTACCAGCGCCTGGAATTTCTTCTTTAGTCGAAAAAAACGGTTCAAAAATCCGCGCGAGGTTCTCAACTGCGATGCCCTTACCAGTATCAGAAACGGCGATACGCAAATAACTTCCCGGGGGCGCTTGCTCAGCTCCCACTTGCGTGGGTTCATCAAAAACTTCGTGACCGGTAGTTATTGTTAACGTTCCCCCTCCCGGCATAGCGTCCCTGGCATTGACCGCAAGATTAATAACCATCTGGTCAAATTGCCCTGGATCAACGCGAACCACGCCTAATTCACGACCATGGATCAATTTAAATTCAATAGATTCACCGATGAGCCGAGTTAATAGATGCGAAAGTTCCATCAAAGCATCTGTGACATTCAATTCCTTAGGTTGCAGGGGCTGTTTACGCGAGAACGCGAGAAGTTGACGCACTAAATTAGCTGCGCGGTTAGAATTTTGCTTGATCTGCATAATATCAGCGAAAGATGGGTCACCAGCAGCATGACGCTGAAGTAGCAAATCGCAAAAACCAATCATCGCCGTAAGTAAATTATTAAAATCATGCGCAACACCACCCGCCAATTGACCCATTGCCTGCATTTTCTGAGCCTGTGCGAACTGAGCCTCCAGATTCTTTTGCTCCGTGACATCGATAAAATGTACAACCGCTCCTTCAATATCTTCTGAATCTAGACCTGATGCCGAAAGTGGGCCAATAAATACCGAGGTTTGGGCGACACGGCTATTTCCCGCCACCCTAACGTCGAGATGACCACCATCGCTGTCACCTGACAAAACCCTATCAAGTTCCTGCTCAAATGTTCGGTGATCGTTACTCACTAAATGCTCATTTAACCCGCTGCCAATCAAGACTGATCGAGTTTGCCCCGATAAGAATTCAAGAGCGTTGTTGCAATCGACAACGATGCCATCCGGATCAGTAATAGCGATGGCCATTGGCGCAGCATCAAACAAGGCGCGAAACCGCTCATAGGCTATACGTTCTGGCACCGCATTTGGCTGGCGGCGCATACCATCACGTACCACTAACGTTCGAGTCCGGGTTGCACCGGCATCATCAAAAGTAGATTGAAGAACCAGAGCTGGAATAATCTCACCACTACTACTCTTAAACTGGACTTCACCCTGCCACTCACCGTCCGGTTGCGGCCTATTGGACCCAGCCAATACATCAGCTAGGGTAAAGCCGTTCATATCTTCAACTTCATAGCCAAGCCAGGCAGCAAAACGCTGATTTACAAATCGGAATGCGCCATCCACATCAACAGAATAAAGACCCGTAGGAAGAAAGTGTAAAAAGTCAGCAAGGTCCTGCCGCTCTTGGCCAAGTATGTCGTTGATGGTCCGACGCGCAGTCACGTCTTCCGAGCTCCACAATAGCAACCCCTCACCAACATCTATTGGACGGACAGAAATTAGAGACCAGTCCGGTTCCCCATTAGCAGTTGCAACAGGCACCTCAGCACGGACAGCGAGTCCAGTAGCTGCGGCTTGACGTAAACGCACGGCGCTATCATCAACGTCCATATCCTGATCAATATGGTTCTCCAAAAACTCTAGTGGTGAAGATATCCCGAGCCAGTCTTTACCACTGCTATTAATATAAATTACTTTGCCTGCGCTATTGGTCACTGCCCGCGCACCCTCAGCAGAGTCTAACAATCCACCGAGAATAGTTAGAGGGTGGCTAGACCAAGAAACCGATCGGCGTGCAAGCCACGCATAGCCTGCAGCGAGGCTAGTTAAGATTATGCCAGCCGCAACTAACCCCATATGCAGCGGTTCCTCTGGAAATCCAGCCACAATAAAGAAGAGGAGAAAAAGTGCAGCACCCATGGCCGAAAGCCAAGTAGCTGCAATTAATGTGGTTCTAGCTTGCAATCTTATCCTTCAGTTGCATCACGTAGCTGATAACTTCAGCGACCGCTTTATAGTGCTCCTGCGGAATCTCGTGATCAACTTCAACTGTGGCATAGAGTGCACGGGCAAGTGGTGGGTTTTCAAGCACAGGCACATCATTAAGCTCGGCAATTTGGCGAATACGCTTGGCAAGATAGTCTACCCCCTTTGCAACCACAATTGGTGCTGCCATAGAGTCGATGTCGTACTTTAATGCGACAGCAAAGTGTGTAGGGTTAGTAATGACGACGCTGGCCTTGGAAACATTAGCAATCATGCGGTGGCGGTGGCGAGCAAGGCGTAAACTGCGTATGCGGCTTTTGATCTTCGGATCACCCTCTGCCTGCTTTTTTTCATCTTTGACCTCATGTTTTGTCATCATCAATTTCTTTTTATGCTTTTTATGTTGATAGATAAGATCAAGAACAGCCACTACCGCCATTATCAAAACCACTAGGAAAAGTATTAAAACGATCTTTTCGTGAATTTCGTGCATGGTGGCAACAATGCCTTGGTCCACAAGTTTGTCGGGATGGCTCAAGGTAGGGACTATAAATACACCCACCAAAGAACCTACAAGCAACATTTTGAGGATCCCCTTACCTGCCTCAACAAGCGAATTCACCGAAAATAGTCGCTTGAAGCCGGCGATTGGACTCAAGCTAGAGAGTTTAGGCCGCATTTTCTTAGGCGTAAAAACAAAACCAGTCTGGATAATATTGAAGATAACAGCCGCCAGTAAGAAAATTGCCAGAGGGAAGGCTAGGATCAAGGCTACCTGTCCAATGATACCGGCAAAGACATTACGAATAGACTCGGGATCAACGGCGATTTGATCAGGCTGAGAAAGGAATACACTTAGAAATCCTCGCAAATCTGTGGCTACCATAGGTGCCAGCAACCCAATTACGACAAGACCTGCAGTCAACATACCAACGCTTTTAACCTCTTGAGATAAAGGCACGTCGCCGTCACTACGGGCTTTACTCAGCCGCTTGCCCGTTGGCTGTTCTGTTTTTGAGTCTTTATCTTCGGCCATGCGATCCGTGTCCTCTAGCGTCAGCGTGGCGTTAATAAAGTATGCAGACTATTGTCCATGTAGGTCATGAACGTCAGCATAAGAGTAGGAATGACAATCATAAGTATCGCTACACCCAGCATAATTTTTCCCGGCAATACCACAAAGAAAACATTCAGCTGAGGAGACAATCGAGAAAGAATGCCGGATGTGACTTGAAAGATCATTTCAAAGACCACAAGTGGGGCTGCGAGGCGAATTGCCATGTGAAATGTCTGCACCATTAGCGACACTATCATCGATAACATGTCTTCTGAAAATAACGGTGCACCAACTTGGAAAAGGCTGTAGCTATCAACAATCGCCATAATCATGACATGGTGAAGACCGATAATAAATATCAACGCTATCGCAACTAAATTTAGAAAGCCGATAATAATCGCTGACTGTTGCTCCGCTACTGGATCCTGCACAAAAGCATTCATTAGGCCTACCGCCATACTCATCATATGACCCGCCATATCGAGGGCCGCCATGAGGATTTGAATCAGCCCTCCGATGAACCCTCCAATAATCACTTCTATAACGATAAGTTTTACAAGTTCAGCGGGCGTGTCTGGCTGTAATGGCAGCGTATCCTGTACGATAGGCAATATAAGAATTGTAATCATAAGTGCGAGAATTAAACGAATACGCACTGGTATGTATCCAGCCGATACACCTGGCATCAGCATGAAAACCACCGACATCCGGGCAAAGATAAGAAAAAGATGAAAAACATTTATTGCAAGATAGTCGTTCAGCTGCATGACCCAACAACCTACCTATATTTGCCAGAGTCCTGTATTGGACTCAGCCCCCCAAACGCTCGGCACGGCAGAATCATCACCCAAGAGAAACAATCTTATCCATGATACGATGCATGAACTCTGTGAGCTCCGTTACCATGAAGGGCATGAAGATAATCATGGCACCGAAAACAGCGACAATCTTAGGAATGAACGTCAAAGTCATTTCCTGAATATGCGTGAGTGTTTGGAAGATTGAGATAATCAAACCGACAGCCAGACCCACCAAGAGGAGCGGTCCAACCACAAGAAGCATGGTAGACATACCGTCCCTGGCGATATCAAGAACTTCCATTTCGTTCATTTACTTATGTCCGCTATAGAAAATACCGTATTATAAAATTAGATCGGCATCTTCAAAATTTCTTGGTAGGCACTTAGAACTTTATCACGAACGGCGACCACCGTTTCTAATGTTTGCTCTGCGTTAGCAACCGCAGTCACGACATCCTTGAGATCAGCTTCACCTGAGATTTTTTTCAAGGTGAGCTCTTCAGCTTGATAACCTACTTCTGCCGCACCCTTCAGTGAGTCTGTGACCATATTTGTGAACGAATTATCACCAGAGGCCGGCGCAACCGCCGGCTTATTTTCCATTGCACTTTCAACTGAACTCGCAGCCTGGCGATAGGCACTTATCGCGCTTTCAAAATCTACAGCCATTACCTTCTCCTAGGACACAGTATTCTATTCGATATCTACCTGCGAATTTAGTTTCGCAGTTTTCAATTAGATTATTACTTTAATAGTTCTAACGTTTTAGCCATCATCTGACGTGATGTGGTAATCACATTCATATTGGCCTCATAAGATCTTTGCGCTTCACGCATGTCCATCATTTCGATCAGTGGATTCACATTGGGCTGAAGCACATACCCATTCTCATCTGCCGCCGGATGTGCAGGATCATACTTGGTATCTAATTCGCTTCGATCATTATAAATACGCTTTACCTTTACTGTCTCAGCTTCCAGCTCACGATCAAGCGCATTGCGAAATGTCACTAGTTTACGGCGATAAGGATCACCACCAGCTACTTCTGATGTAGAATCAGCATTTGCAAGATTCTCAGCGATCACACGTAACCGTGTAGCCTGCGCTTTCATACCCGCTGCCGCTACTTTTGAACTGATGGACAAGTCGTCCATACACAAACCCTTTCTTCCAACGCGCATTTATTAAATTGCGCCATATTAAAATTATTATTTTTAGCCGCCGCCCTTTGTCGCCACTTTCAACATTCGCATGTGAGCCTTCATCAGCGTAACTGCGGTATTATAATCACCACGCGTTGAGCCAACCTTCTGCATCTGCTCTTCGATAATCACCTTATTGCCGTCGGGCGATGCCTCAAATGACTTACGCACACCATTTACTCGGAACGGCTCTTGCTCAGGAATGGTGCCCTTCAGATGTTTAGGATTTGATCGCACCACCTTGACCGGCGCCGCCTCACCTCTGAGGACACTTTTGAAATCAAGTTTCTTAAGATCTCGCGACTGAAATCCGGGCGTATCTGCATTTGCAATATTCTGAGATAAGACCTTTTGGCGTTGAGCCGCCCAGTCCATCTGCGTCATAGCCATCTTGAATAGCTTGAGATTTCCGAGATCCATCAGTTGGCCCCCTTGCCCTATCGGGCCGCGCTCCATATGGCCACCGTTGGTAGCCAGCCTTATGGGCAAAATTGGCCTAGGAACCTTAAGAATCTATGAATCAATGTTAACAGGCCTAAATCCCTGTTTTCTGCGGCACAGAGAGAAATTTCCACATGGCCACTTAAAGCTTTCTTAAACGCTTTGCGGCAATTCTTACCTAGCAGAGAGCGAGTCTGTTGCCTCATGGCAACGGCTCTCCAATACCCTTTAGACGCGATTTGTGCAGGTTTGAATACAAAAACTAGTATATGGCCCAAAACTACGATCAAAACTCAGCGCCTTCATCAAGGGAATCGATTCCAAAGACCATAGCGGTAGCCCTTGAAGAACAAACCGGAGCGGCCCCAGCAAAGGTTACAGCCTCAGGTCGAGGCTTTTTGGCAGAGCAAATCTTGCAGGTGGCCTTCGCCAACGACATTAAGGTCCGCGAGGACGCTGATTTGGTTGAGATTCTCTCCGCCGTAGATGTGGATAGCGATATTCCAACCGAAGCCTATGCCGCAGTCGTAGAAATCCTAGCTTACGTATACCGCGCAAATGGCAAGTCACAACCAGAGGCCTCCAAAACATTTGGGAATGCATCATGAAAAATAAAACGGACAACGATAAAGCGATGTCCATCAAAAGTATGGAAGCTCTCAGCGCGGATCTCGTGAAGATAGAATCGCTCATTTCAACTGCTGTACGGCTTGTTGAAGAAGGCCGAGTGGTTGACCTCGCAGCTCTACAAGAGCGCACAAAACAAGTTTGTGATGCGGCCGTACAACTACCAGCAAAGGATGCCAAACCGCTCATTCCCACCATGGAATCATTATTAAAGCAGCTTGACACACTCACCGAAAATTTAACAAAGCGCTATGGAGACTTACCTATACTTTCAAGCCAAGTTGGATCGAATACTGCTGCATCAGTTTATGGCCGAACACTTAAGCATTTTCCTTAAGTACCGCTGAACGGTCGATACACTTTCACTCAGGAGCTCAGAGAACCCTATGGACGGCACAATTTATATGCGTTTCTTTCTTGTTCTCATTCTTGTGCTTGGCTTGATCGTTGGGTTGGGCTGGCTCTTGAGACGATTGGGTATAGGTGATGGGACACGTGGGCCACTGACACGCCGACGGCGTTTGGGAACCATTGAGTCCACTGCGATCGACTCACGTCATAAGGTAGTTCTTGTGCGTAGAGATGAAACAGAACACCTCGTTCTTATCGGACCAAACACCAGTCAAGTTATAGAAAGCGGAATACCCGCAAGTGGGGATATGCCGATAGGTAAACAAACATCACCCATACCTTTTGGGCAATTTTTGTCCAGGAATAAATGACCATGCTCACCTTGCACAACAGCCCCGAATTATTGCCTGGACCATTCAAAGCTTTACGGTGGGCTGCTATCACTTGCGGCGTTCTTACCAGTCTATTTTTTTTAGTGAACAGCGCTGCAGCACAGAGCTTCACACTGGACCTCGGCCCGAATGAAACAGGTGGCCCTGACTCCACTACCGGACGCGTGATTCAACTTCTATTATTGATGACGGTCCTGAGCATTGCACCAGCCATATTGATGATGGTGACGTCATTTACCCGCATTGTTATCGTCTTATCACTGATACGACGTGCACTAGGGACCAATACCGCTCCTCCAAATATCGTAATGATGTCGCTGGCTATTTTCATCACAGTTTTCATTATGACACCAACATTCGAGGCAGCCTGGGACACAGGCATTCAACCACTTATTGACGGCCAAATTGATGAGGGTGAAGCCTTCGATCGTACCTCCGCTCCATTTCGAACCTTTATGCTCGGCCATGTCCGCCCAAAAGATCTATCATTATTTTTGGACATGTCTGACGCCGGCCCCATCGCAACTCCAGACGAAACACCACTTCAAGCACTCGTCCCGGCCTTCCTCATTTCGGAGTTACGTCGTGCCTTCGAGATCGGATTCCTGATCTATGTACCCTTCATCATTATCGATATGGTAATCGCTTCAGTTCTGATGTCGATGGGTATGATGATGCTACCACCAATGATGCTTTCTCTACCTTTTAAGCTCATCTTCTTTGTACTTGTTGACGGCTGGTATCTTCTCGTCGGCAGCTTAGTACAAAGCTTTCAAGGCGGCGGATAGCCCTACAATTCTATATCTGCAACTAACAATATACCGTTAGCTATTGGTCCCTCTGTTTTTTTTCGTCATACTCACCAATACCCACAAACCTGGGAGGGAAAAATGACGGACGAAACACTGGCACTGCGCAAACTAGCAAGACAACGCTGGAATATGGGCATCAGCCTCAGCGCCGTCATGGTGGTGATCTATTTCGGATTTATACTACTTGTAGCTTTTCACAAAAAAGGTCTTGGCTCACTAATCATCCCGGGCCTATCGGTTGGTATCGTTCTAGGTGCCCTAGTGATTGTCCTAACTTGGACTGTAACTTGGTTTTATGTTCGTTGGGCCAACATACACATAGACACTAAAATCGAACGTCTGAACACTAAAAATGACGCGTCTTCGTCATGAGTGTTATAAATTCAAGCATCGGCGAACCAAACATCACAGCTATCGCTTTCTTTTTTGCATTTGTTGCAATGACGCTCGCCATCACCTATTGGGCAGCACGCAAAACTAAAACTACAGAAGAGTTTTTTGCCGCTGGTCGCACAATCTCTGGCCGCCAGAACGGATTTGCGCTAGCGGGTGACTATATGAGTGCGGCTAGCTTTCTCGGCATTGCTGGGCTGGTCTCTCTCTCTGGCTTTGACGGTCTGATTTACTCAACCGGCTGGCTGGTGGGATGGCCTTTAATTTTGTTTTTGATTGCAGAGCCCTTGCGCAATCTCGGCAAGTATACCTTTGCTGATGTAGTCTCGTACCGCATGCGGCAAACACCAGTGCGCGTAGCTGCGGCGATTGGCACACTTGCTGTAGTAGCCTTTTATCTCATAGCTCAGATGGTCGGAGCAGGTAACTTAATCCGACTCATGTTTGGCCTTTCTTACGAAGTAGCAGTAGCCATTGTCGGCACTGTGATGCTCGCCTACGTACTATTCGGCGGTATGATTGCTACCACTTGGGTGCAGATTGTCAAAGCCGTTCTCTTGCTCGGTGGGGCCGCGTTAATGTCAGTCTTAGTTCTCGCTCAATTCAACATGAACCCGGTAGCACTTTTCGAAGCAGCGCAAGACCTCTACGGTGAGGATGTTCTTGCGCCAGGTTCACTAATAACCAGTCCCTGGGAGGCCGTTTCGCTTGGACTCGCCCTAATGTTCGGTACCGCAGGCCTACCTCATATACTCATGCGCTTTTACACAGTGCCTGATGCAAAGGCTGCCAGGCAGTCGGTCTTCTGGGCAACAGGGCTGATCGGTTTTTTCTATCTGCTGACATTCATACTAGGGTTTGGCGCCATGGTATTGGTAGGTCGCGAGGCCGTCCTCAGTGTAGACGCAGGCGGCAACATGGCAGCCCCATTACTGGCTGAAGCCATCGGCGGTAAAAGCCTTCTTGGATTTATCGCAGCAGTAGCCTTTGCAACAATCCTTGCAGTAGTTGCTGGTTTGACCCTGTCGGGTGCGGCAGCCCTTAGCCATGATCTTTGGGTATCAGCGGTAAGGAAGGGGCATGCTGACCATAGTGAACAATTAAAAGTGGCCCGTGTGGCGACTGTTTTTTTAGGATTTGTTGCAATTTTACTAGGCATCGTTTTTAAAGGCCAGAATGTTGCCTTCATGGTCGGACTCGCTTTTGCCGTAGCCGCTAGTGGAAATTTTCCGGCTCTAGTACTAGCCATATTCTGGCGCAGATCTACCACCAACGGCTTAGTCGCATCTATAGTTGTAGGCACCCTAACAAGTCTCCTATTCATATATCTCTCTCCGACCATACAAGTGGATGTACTCGGTCATAGCGATGCCTGGTTCCCCTTGAAAAATCCAGCACTAATAACAATTCCACTAGCTTTTGCCGTGGGCATCGTGGTTTCAACTCTAAAGCCAGAGCACAATGCAATGGCAGCATACGCAAAAATGGAGAAGCGCATGATTTTAGGTGGCTCTGCGGAATAACCTTCTTTTCTTTTTACCGATACACGAGCAGGTACAAATGAGTTCAATTTGGTTCAAGACGGTTCCGTTGGAAAAGATCGCTCAACACTACCCAGGCACAATGATGGAACATTTAGATATTCGTATAACAGAAATAGGACCGGACTATCTTCGCGGCACAATGCCAGTCGATAAGCGTACACATCAACCTTATGGTCTGCTACATGGTGGTGCGTCCGTCACGCTTGCTGAAACACTGGGTAGTTTTGCTGCAATGCTAGTCATTGATAAAACCAAGCAATTCTGTGTCGGCCAGGAAATTAATGCTAATCACCTTCGCGGTGTACGCGATGGGCTCGTCACAGGAACAGCAAAGCCATACTACATTGGTAAGACAAGCCAAGTCTGGCACATCGAAATAAAGGATGCCAAAGAACAGCTTGCGTGTGTTTCACGCTTGACCATGGCTGTGCGTGACCACCCCATAGCATAAGACAAGATAGGGCTCAGGAGGAAATTTACCTCGTTCTACCCACCACTGCCTCAGCTCAATCTAATTTGGAATTTTTGCACATCTAACTTAAGAATACTGAGTCGGTCACTAACACATTAATGTGTTCCAGTGATTAAAGACTTTTTGCAAAACCTGGATAAAAGCCTAGTTGATCGCTGACAGCGCGTTTTCACCGAGCATATCCCTGTAATCCACCATGAAAGACTGGAAATCTTCGGCTTGCTCAATTTGCTGACGAACAGAAGCGATATCCATAATACCGCGTTCTCTTGGTGTCGTAATCAGGGTAAAAGCGTCCCGATATGCTGTACTTGCCATAGGGCCAGTATAGCGCTGGCGCACCCTCAGAAGAGTGCGCTCATCCCCAGCCAAAGTCAGAGCAGTAGCCCAATCAAGGACAAGGCGAGCGTCAGTATCGCTCAACGCTCCAGCGCCAGGCTCAGGCACAAGCTCCGAAAGGGCGCGTCCCGCATTATCCCAATCCTCAGCCCGCCAGTAAATTTCAGCGCGTAATTGGCGCGTTTCCCGCATTGTATCAGTTCCCAATAAAAGAATAGCCTCATCGACTCGATTGAGCTCAGTCAAAGCCCTGGCTTCTAAACGGCGGCGCTGAGCATTCAGGTCACGGCTACTTTCAGGGTTTTGTGTATCGTGAAGCGTGCCAATAGCTTGTTCAGGCTGTCTGTTGAGAAGATACACTAGAGCTAAGCGTGCTCCAATTCGCGCACGATCCACGCCGGTAACTCGAAATTGTATCTGTCTCTCGAGCAAAATTGCCGCCTGTGGCAATAAGTCCACAGTGACCAGTCGATCAGCCAGTTTACGTATCATTTCGTCGCCTTCTTCTCCAGGAGGCACAAGTGAGCGGAATTCTTGAAACAACGCAATCGCAGTTACAGGGGACAGTTCGTCGGCAGCTCCATTCAGGTAAAGCTCTTTGTATATGCTCGCCATCTTATCTGCTGCCTCATCCACCCGAGGCCCATTATTAAAATAAGCTGTAGTGATTTTGAGTAAGCGTAAAGCCGCTCCATAGTCTTGTTGATCAGTATATAGTTCAGAGAGACGCATAAGAACGTCGAACTCAATCTCATCACCTCGCCACCGATAACGAATTTGCTCTAAGCCTTCTATAAGGTCATCAGTCGAAAGCGTACCAAGCCGATTTTCCAATTCCATACGATCACGTTGTCCTAAAACCTGATATAACAAGCTCCCGCTATTTTCTGCCTTCCGATACTGCTGAAGTGCAGCTTGTAAATCACCTGTTTTTTGTTTTAGTTTACCGTTCATATAGTCAATAGCCGCCCGCTCGGTTAGAGTGGGATTCTCACGACGAATAAGATCAAGAAATCCTTGCGCACCAAAATCATCTCCAGCAGCAATCGCAGCCTCGACACCAGTCAAAGCCAATGGGATTTTCACTCTGCGTGGATAGGAACGAATTAAAGATCCGGTTTGGATCATGACTTGCGCCTGCTCTCCAGGATTGCCCATGTTTGCCCGGGCCGCAGCGCGCCAGAACCGTGCGTCATCCTCGTTCGCTAGGCTAAAGTGATTGAAGTCTTCGGCCGCTTCCTCGTAGCGCAATAACATCATATTGGAAGCACCCCTTAATGCGCGGAATGACGCTGTGTTTTCAACATCAGACTCCTCACTAGCCATCACGCGCAATATACCTAGAGTCTCAGGGTAACGCTCGTTGACGAATTCAAAACGTGCAAGACGAAAGCGGGACTCCTCACGAGCCTCGGGCGCCTGGTCACCAAGTGCAAACTGCAACGCCTGCTTATTGCGTGTATAGTTGGCAGCTTGCCCGATCTGCCAATCGGCAATATTTAAAATCCTCTGCATTCCCGTGTCGCCACCAAGAGTATTGCTAACGTCAGCTATGGCACGAGAGAGTGCCATGCCACCATCAACCTCGACCTCAATACCTGCTCGCAGTGCCTGGGCCCGCACGCCATCACTTTTTGGAATGACCACAACCCCCTGCGCGGTAACCGGCATGTCTAAATCTGCAAAACTACGTGCGGGGTACACGCCATAACTCAGCGGTATTACTGGGATCACAAGTAGATCATCACCTACTTCTGGGTCTTCTACTACCACAGTGCGACCACCTTCAGTCACTGGTAGGTAAAGATTCGGCGAAGGACGATCCACCTGGGCGTTAATTTCAATAGCCCGAGTAGGTCGCATCGGTATGGATCGAAAATCTAAAATCCAATTCAATCCATCGCGTCGCGTTGTTGGGTTGATATCGGGGCGAGTAACCATTCGTAAGATAGTATTATTGCGATACGGGAGTTGCTCTATAAACGTGATGTAAGGTGCGCCTTGCTCGACAAGCTGTTGCACATCCACCTGTTTGTAACGATCGAAAACAACCCACAAATAGTCAGCTCGACGGAAGACAGCAGCGGCAGCAGGTTCAGTCCACGGGACCGTTAGGCTGACTTCAGCGGGGCGCGCTGTCAGCGGATCAACTTTAGCATCATCAGTGACAGCTGCGCTTACAACACTCTGGACTACATCATTTTCTTGCGTTTCTTCTTCGGAAACATCCGTCTGAACTGCTGCGGCCGCCCCTATTAATGGCTTCGGTTGGGCTACAGATTGTACACCAGAATCTGGACCTTGTGTCCTCTCTTGTTGTTGCTCAGACCTGGGCGCAACTGAATCTTGTTGAGGAACTATTGTCTCGGGTGGCTGAACATCGAGAAGGTCAACGACAATAGTATTACCATTTGCGAAATCGCGCGTATTTTTCTGTGCTAAAAGAGGCACCATCACAACCGTCTCCCGGTCATTTTGGTTAGTAATCACACCTCGGTTTTCTACAGGTAATCGTCGATCAAGCGCATCCTCATCCACGGAAGCTGCACGCGCGAAAATAATTGCCAGAGTATCTCCGCGGCGTTCGATTTTATAAGCAGTTTGAGATGGCAAATCGAATGCGAGGCGAAAATAATCCGGATGCTGACCAGTTCTGACCGGAATATTAGGAATATCTGATGAGAGAGTGGCTGATACAGGAGGTGTAGCAGCTTGAGCCATCTGCGGTATCGATTGTGTCACAACAGTTTGATTTACACTTCGCTCCTGTGCAGATTTCACAAGGTCCACTACCACAGCATTTCGGACAGTGAACGTCCGCATCGCCACGCCGGGACGTAAAGGTAGAAATATACTGCGCCTGTCGGGTGCATAACGACCTTCGGCTACGTATGCATTTAAAATTTGCGTCGACACACCAATATCTGTCGATATAGGACGCTCAAATTGCACTACAAGTGTATCACCAACAATTTCAGCCGCGTAACGTACTGGTTCATCCCACTCAAAAACAAAACGGCCGAATTCACCACGGTCAGCCGCTCGGATATTATCCGCCCATACCAACTGTGGTATGACAACAACAAGTCCCAAAAACACAAAAATGGCTAAGCCAATACGAGCAACCCAGCTAAGATATGATATCTCCTGCACTCTCATGACATAGGCCTATAGGGCATAATAAATATATCAACGCGGCCCAAAGCAGCTGATACATCTGTAGGAAGTCCACCCTGACCAAACACCGTAATCTGCTGGTCGTAGCCAGCTGTCTCCAGCGCAGCTGCCAACGTGTGAGCGCGTTTAATGGCTAGAGTCCACTTGTCCACATCCCTTGCGCCGGTTTGGTTCATCGCCGCACTACCAACAACTGCAATACGATTGTTAAGATTGCTAAGCACCCCTCCAAGGTCAAATATCGCAGAATCCGCATCGGTACGAAAAACTCCAGATCCAGGTGCAAATAAATCTTGATGCGGTAAACTTAACTTAAGGTATTGTGAGGTCAGATTAAACTCCACATCTTTTAAACTTGGAGACTCTGCAAATGTGGCACTAAGCACAGCTGCCAAATAGCTTAAATTCTCTCCAAGAACTGCTGAAACCGTCGGCAATTCCATTTTGGCCGCAGATCTGTCCATCACAGGAAGCCCAAATGCAGAGCTATAAGAATTAGCCAACACACGATAGCGGTTAGGTTCAACGTTCGACATCGAAAACATAAGTACGAAAAATGCTAATAGGAGCGTCGTTAAATCTACAAAAGTGACCATCCACAAACGCCTCTGGGCGGGCGATGACGCTCCTGGGTAATACATTCTGGGAGATATTATAGAAGGAGAAGAATGACTAGCCATCACTTTTACCCCCCATGCTCTGGAGCTAATATCGAAAGTCTTACAGCTTGAGACTTATCGTCGTATGTCTTCATAAGAAAAAACGAAAATCGCAAAAGCGGAATATACTCTCCCCTAGTTCGCTCAAGTACTGGTTTGGACAGTAAACCGGCAGACAATACTGTCGCCGAAATGCCCCGCGCCACTAAGCTGTCAGCAAGCACAGAGATTTGCTCCATCATGAAGTTTAGATCTGTGTTAAGTGCTGTAACGCTTACCGCAAGCTCTGCCCGATAACCCAAAGGAGGCGAACTCATTACAGCAGCAATACCATCCAGCGTTGGTAAAGGTGAATACAATGCACCACTATCTCGAAAAAAAACCGACGCAGGTACAACTACCTCAATACGATCATCGCCCATACGAATGTCAGTTCGATTATTCGCGCCCAATTCCGGAGATGAAACTAGTGCAAATTGATCAGCAATCGAATCCCTAAAGCCACTCAAGGCACCGCGGTAGGATAGTTTTTCAGTCTCCGCCCGATCATCTAAAAAGGTTGCACGAGCACTCGCTGCAACAGCGCGCACGCGGTCAGCATCAAACGTAGACGTCGCATTCAAAACTACAAAAAAAGCAAGTAAAATTAAATTTAGCGCAAGAAGCGTTATAAGAATACTGTCAATGGGTCTATCGCCAGGCGCAACTGCGCTGCCAACGACACCTGTACGATGATCGTGCACCGACGCCGACATATCATGCGTCATTTGGTAGTCCGTTTTCGAAGACGCCTCGCTCACCGATCGCCCCTATCATGGCAGCCAACAGATGTCCGTTTGAGCCCAACCAAGCAACCCTGACGTATGGTTTCAAATCAAACATGTTAACCAAAAACTGTTACCTCCCGGCTGGACACACCACCGAGATCTTTTTTGAAACCCTATGGGGAAACAGTGAACGAGCGGTTAAATCGCCAAAAAATAGAGATAATTGTGAGGGTTACAGGTTAGGATCGAAGGATGAAACTTGCCTACGCACGCTCATTTCTTCGGTCAAGGCCGTGGCCTTGGCCGAATTCATGGCAGAGAGAATCGGTGCAACCTTGGTTTCCTTCATACTTTGCACGACCGCAAGAAGGATTGGCATCTCAAGAGAGTCAAAAATACGCGCAGCATCTTTGGGTTTCATGGCACCATAGATACGAACTAATTGTTCAATCTCACCCTGCTTCTTCTCTTCATACTTAGCCAACAAAACTTCAATAGATTGCTCAAGGTCCTGCAGCTGAACTATTTTACCGTCTATGCGACTTTCGGCCGCACGTAAAAGGCCCTCCTTCACCCCTAATTCACGCTCACGTTGTTCAATAATATCACGCCGCTCCACAAGACGTTCCAGTGTCTCAATTTCTGTCTGGGTCAAAGTACTAGGGTCAAAAGTATCGGCCGTTGAAGTACCGCTTATAACACCCGTTTCTTCGGATATCGTATCGCCCCCTTCAGCTGCCTGTGTATTGAGATTGGCTTCGGATGTTGCAGCAGCATTCTGCGCTAAGGCCACTGAAGGAGTCATTTGCACAGTAGCAGTGCGAGCATCAGCAATATCTTGAACTACGACTTGTACCCGAAAGCCAAGCATACATAGAGTCGCTAAAATAACTGCCGGTAATAAACGTAGCTTTGGTGCGCCACGAAAGGTAACAGCGCGCAACGGATCATGCCGGGCATGGGCACGAGATAAAGGGAAAGAATACATTCGAGGGTGTGCTGACATTTACTAGTTTTACCTTGCCGACTGTATGGCCTTCAAGAGTTCTCGCTCTGCTTCTGAGCGCTCTTCGTCAAAAGCCGGACTTTGATTCATAGCCCTACCCACAGAGCCTCGTGGAGAAGGCGCCCGTTGAGGAGGTGGAAAGTCCTCAGTATCTCTTGGGCCAGATACGCGAGCTTCAGCTCGTGCTGCACCCAGTGCGTTGCGTAATTCAGTGGCAGTTTCTTCAAAACCGTCAACAGCTTCAGCTAACATTCCCGATAAAGGGCTAGGTACAGAAGATACAGAAGGCTCAGCGAAACCACGCTGCTGCGACTGAGCCTCAGGGGCAGACCGCACCGGAGGCGACCCTGCGGCAGCCGAATAAGACACTCCAGGCAATTGAGAAGACTGCATATTCATACCTTCGCCACGGGCCGTTCGCACCGCACCCTCAAGACGACCTGCCAACTCTTCTGCGCGCTCAATCATAAATGCCAAATCGTCGCGCAGTGTCTGTGCCTTTTCTACACGATCCTTCAGCGTATGATTTGCTGCGGTGGTCGCTTTTTTCAATTTTGGAATACCCGCTTCAGCCCGCATAGTCGCTTCGTTGAAGCTATTGACAACCCTTGCCAACTCTTCACGAGACCGGCGTAGCACCGACAACCGTCTATTTAAAATGACAGCGTAAATGATTGTCGGGACGAGTAATAGAATAATGGCAATATCGAGTATCATTCCCGTCGTCATGCCTCTACTCCCGTCACTTGCCTAAACCTGTAAAACTAGTAGCTGGCAAACTCAGCTGTTTAACACGGATGATCTTTTGCGATAGCTTTCAAGATCACCAACTAAATTGTCGCACTAGTAAAAACCACTATACCGACCATTAATCTGTCAGAGGGGTGATAAAAATCCGTTAACCCCTTATAAGTACAAAGCAGAATACTCCAGAAAACCGATAATTCGCAAAATATCTAAATTTCTTGCCGCTGGCGGTGATCAACACGAATGGCAATATTACTGCCTCTCCGACCCATTTTGCCAACAAACATGGGTTGATCGCCGCACCTCAAAATCACTGGCGAATCCGCTGTAGCATTCAAAAGGAACTTGGAGCCTACTTTCATATCCAGAACCCGACTAAGTGGCATAGTTTGGGTATCTAATACCGCTTCGACTCCCACCTCGGTGAACCACATTTCCTCTGCTAAGTGCGTCTCCCAAATGGAGTCGCGACCAAATTTTTCGCCCATGAACATCTGCAGAAGCAATTCTCGAACAGGTTCTAAGGTCGCAAATGGAATCAAAATTTCTAGCCGCCCACCCCTATCTTCCATGTCAATACGCAAGCGGGCAACGATAGCTGCATTGGAGGGCTGTGAAATTGTCGCAAAACGTGGATTGGTCTCTAGACGATCAAACCTAAAAGTCACAGGCGACAATGGATCAAATGCTGCAGACAAATCAGCGAGCACTACATGGATCATACGCTCAACAAGTGTGCGCTCGATAGTCGTATAAGGCCGGCCTTCGACACGCATCTCGACTGTACCGCGCCGTCCGCCAAGAAGCACATCAACGATGGAATAAATCATCGAGGAGTCTACAGTCATCAAGCCAAAATTATCCCATTCCTCCGCCTTAAACACAGTCAGCATCGCGGGCAATGGTATGGAATTGAGATAGTCGCCAAACCTCTGGGACAGAATATCGTCTAAAGAAACTTCAACATTGTCAGACGTAAAGTTACGCAAGCTCGTGGTCATCATACGAACTAATCGATCGAAAACCACCTCCAACATAGGCAAGCGCTCGTAAGAAACGAGCGCAGAGTTCAAAATCACCTGAATCCCAGCACGATCGGAACCTTCGTCATCAGCCTCATCAAAACCTAGGAGGCTATCGATTTCATCCTGATTTAGAACGCGAGCGGATTCTCCATCACCCATACCGCCAAAGCCATCGTCCTCATTATCTTCGTCATCGCCAGTCAGGCCGCTCCATTCGCCGGCCATAGCATCAGGATCGCCATCAGTCTTAGCCGAGTCATCACCCGCCTTGGCTGAGTCATCACCCGCCTTGGCTGAGTCATCACCAGCCTTGGCTGAGTCATCATCAGCCTTGGCTGAGTCATCATCAGCCTTCGCTGAGTCATCATCAGTCTTAGCTATAACATCGGCGCTGACCGCAGCAAGTGCCTTTGCCAACTCGTCTTCTGTATTATCGGTATCACTTGGTGGCGTCATACGAATTTATCACTAACTGATTATAATATAAAATATTTACTGGACGACCATTTCCTTGAACAGAACATCTTTTACCTGAGCAGGCCTGACCGCGGCATTGACCCTGTTCAGTAATTCCTCGCGCAGGCGATACATTCCCGCAGCACCCTGCAGATCCTCTAGTCGTAACTCTCGCAGATAAACTTGAAAATTATCAATAATACGCGGAAGTACAGTATCTACCTGATTGATATCCGCTTCGTTAGCTAATTCAAGACTCACCCTAATTTTAAGAAAGTTTTTTGCTCTGCCGGCAGTATTGATATTCACCAGCATTTCCGGAAGGTCATAAAAAAGGGACATAGCAGTCCCACCCGGATTCACAACCGGTTTCACATCTTGCTCCACAGCAATATCAGCAAGATCACTTTCAACGCTCTGCTCTTCAGCGTCACCGCCTGAAACCATCGATATAAGCGGGTCGGTCATCCCAGTAAAATAAGCTACAGCTCCTCCGCCAACAACAACCACAATTGGCAAGACGACCATCAACAGCGTTCGCTGCCGACTACCATCACCTCCCCCGTATTCTATTTCTTCGTCTTCGAAATCTTCTTCAGCCATAGCGCCCTAATCCTTGACCTTAATTGTGGGGCCATTGTTTGGTGCAACCGCGCTGTCCATCATCTTTGAGGCTTTACAGCCCAAGACTACGCGATGGAGGAGCATACGGTCATATTCCAAGTCCAGACATAAGCTACCTGCACGGGGTTAACAATATATTGCATCCTACGCCTTGGTGCCCGGATATCTGCGTTCAAAGCGGCCAAGCCCGATATCTCATGCGTGTTTCTAAGCTCAAGATCTACGAATATTACCAAAACAAATTCGGCAGAAGTTGCCCGGTAAAAGGAACTCATTTCCTCTTTTAGCTCTGTCGCACATCAACCAACATGTTGATTTTATTATAAAAATAAACTTGGCACGGCATGTGCATATGTATGAGCCAAAAGGACACGCAAACGCGTGCGAAGGATGAGGATAAGGTCATGGACAACACATCGTATGTTGCGCTTTCGCGCCAACAGGCACTTTGGAATAACCTGGAGGTTGTTGCCAACAACCTCGCCAATGTGGATACGACAGGCTTTAAGGGCACTGACACGCTGTTTGCTCAGTATATTCAAAAAGTCGACAATAATGATCGGACGTTCAAAGATAAGGTCGCATTTACCCACGATTTCGGCTTGGTTCGTAACCTGGCACACGGCGGATTGAATTACACAAACAACCCCTTTGACCTTGCTATACAAGGTGATGGTTATTTCGTGACCGACGGCGCAGATGGGGGGGCCGAGCGATACACCCGTTCTGGTAGCTTTACGCTCGATGTTGACAGGCAGCTGGTTACTCAAAGCGGCCGCACCGTTCAATCAGTGGATGGCGGATCTATTGCTATACCTCCAGAAGCGGAAAATATCGTAATTCAAGGCGATGGATCTATCCTCAATGAAAATAACGAAGAAATTGGCCGCATACGCGTCGTAAGTTTTGACGATGAGAGATTGCTTACACAGGTTGATGGGGCTTCTTTCTTAACAGTTCCAGGACAAGCCCCTATCGATATGGACCGACCACAAGTGGCGCAAGGGGTGCTTGAAAATTCCAATGTCAATGGGATCGTCGAAATGACCCGTCTCATCGCATTGAACCGCGCGTATGCGGACGTCACAAAACTCGTTCAAATGGAACATCAGAGAAAATCAAAAGCAGCGGAAGTTTTTACTCGCCAAGTTTAACACCAACCATCTCTGGGCAGAGAAAAGAATAAGGAAATCAGGCTATGAGCATCAGAGCTCTCAGTATCGCAGCTACAGGTATGCTTGCGCAGCAAACCAACGTTGAGGTGATCTCCAACAACATTGCAAATATGAACACGACATCCTACGCCCGCCGACGCGTAGAATTCAACGACCTTTTATACCAGGACTTGCGTCGTGTTGGCTCGACATCCTCAGACTTAGGCACAATTGTGCCAGCCGGTGTCCAACTTGGACTAGGCGTAAAGACCGCTGCGGTATACCGCATTGCCGAACAAGGTAGCTTAACGAACACTGATAACAGCCTTGATACCGCTATTCAGGGCAAAGGTTACTATCAAATAGAACTGCCCAATGGCGATGTCGGCTACACTCGCGACGGATCTTTTCAGCTATCACCTGATGGTGAAGTTGTAACGCACAGCGGGTTCCTAGTCACAGGCCTTGGTGCGGTGCCTGTTGATGCGACAAGCATTTCAATCAACGAGCAAGGCCAGCTTTTCTACACTACTGATGGCGTCATTGCTCCGACGCAAGCAGGTCAGTTCGAATTAGCGGTCTTCCCCAATGAAGCAGGCCTAGAGGCTATTGGCGATAATATGTTCCTCGAAACACCAGCTTCCGGTGTCGCAACGCTTGGCGTTCCCGGAGACCCGGGAGTAGGTACAATTCTGCAAGGGTTTTTAGAAACCTCCAATGTCAATGTGGTATCGGAAATTACCAGTTTGATTAGTGCGCAGCGGGCTTATGAAATGAACTCCAAGGTAATCAAGACTGCTGACGAGATGGCAGCGGCGATAAATCAGATTTCCTAAAAGGATCCGTTATGATTTCCATTCGCCTAATTAAAATCGCCACTCTTTTTACTGCCGTTTTGTTCAGCAGCGCCGCAAGTGGCTCCGAGCTGACAGAAGGTTGGCCTGTGTCTGATAATAATAGACTGCGGCTAAATACATCCATCAACACGACAGGGGGATATGTTCGTTTAGGTGACGTATTTTCCGGATTTCTGAGTCGCCCTGAGAAAATTATCGCCCAAGCTCCGGCACCTGGACAAAGGATGGTTCTGAGCGCTAAGTGGCTATCGGATCTTGCACACACATACGGACTATCCTGGCAACCAACCAGTCAATATGACCGAGCCATAGTATACCAGCCCGGATATACTATCGCACCCGAAGATATTCTTGAGGCAGTTAGAACCGAACTCATACAGCTCGGTATGCCCAAAGACTACGGCATAAGCTCATATACTCGACTAAATCCGGTCACAATTGCCGCAAGCGCACCGCATGATATCCGTATCCGCGAAGCTTTTTTCGACCCCACAACTGATACTTTTTCAGCAGTCGCTGAAATTCCGCCGGGAACACCAGATGCACAGTTTGTAATGCTTCAAGGCATTACATACCCTACTGCCACAATCCCTGTTCTTACTCAAAACGTTGGGAAAAATACGGTGATCTCTGCAAACATGGTGGAAAACGCTCAAGTACGTCTTACTGACATTAAACGTAATACTATAACGGACATATCTTACCTAATGGGTAAAGCGCCAATTACTTTTCTTCAAGCAGGGCGTCCGATCACTGAAAGCGATGTCGCACAGATCACACTGATAGAAGTACCCGTCGCCAACCGAAGCCTTCGACGTGGTACGCTGGTCACTGAAAAAGATGTTCGTTGGGTTACATTGAAGGATGCTGATTTAACTAATGATGTGGTCGTCGATAAGGCTGGAATTATCGGACACATCACTCGCCACAATATTCGGCCTGGACAAATTTTTCGTGATCATAACGTCGAGCGTCCAACCATTATACAACGCGGCGCATTGATCACTATTGTTTGGAATGTACCTATGATGAGCCTCTCAACCCAAGGTCAGGCAACTGAAGCAGGCGGCATGGGTGATACCATACGAGTTCTAAATACATCTTCCAAAACGGCTATATTTGCCGAAGTAATTGGTCCGCAAAAGGTGCGTGTTTCCTCACGACAGACAGCAATGCGATGAAGCCCTTTATTAAATCAGACCATGCGGAAAAGTTACAAACTAACTACAAAGGGATATAGGCCATGATCAAAATCAAACCCATAGCAAAGCTAATTGCATGCTTTACAGCATTGGTGGGGTTGGCAGGGTGTGGTGCAGCTGAGCGCTTATCTCGCATCGGACTGGATCCAGCATTGTCACCCGTGGCAAACCCAACACTTAACGATGACTATCGTCCCGTCTCAATGCCGATGCCAACGCCACAAATTCTGAGTACAGCTCCCAACTCATTATGGCGACCTGGCGCACGTGCATTCTTTGAAGACCAGCGCGCAAAACAAGTCGGAGACGTCTTAACTGTTGTCGTCAATATTCAGAATGAGCGGGCACAGCTAATAAACGAAACTTCTCGTAGCCGCGATGGTAGCGAAAAAATTGAAGCACCCAAAGTTTTGGGCCTAAACCCGAGTTTCCTACAACCGCCATCGGCTGGTGGCCCATCTCTTGACGCGCAAAGTAAGAGTGGGTTTACGGGTAAAGGAAACGTGAAACGGTCTGAGAACATCAATATAAGGCTAGCCGCGACCGTTACCCAAATTTTGCCTAACGGCAATTTGGCGATTGTCGGAAAGCAAGAAGTACGTGTGAATGGAGACGTCCGTGAACTGCAGGTTGCTGGTGTACTGCGACCAGAAGATATCCGTTCGGACAATACAATAGCATGGGATAAAATTGCTGAAGCCCGAGTTGCTTATGGAGGAAGGGGTACGATCACTGACGTACAAGAACCCCGTTACGGCCAGCAACTTTTCGACGTCCTCTTCCCCTTCTAGTAACCGACAATGTCCGCCTTATAGCGGGCCGGTAAAGACCCGAAGGAAACCATGCCTTCTGTTTAGGTGTGATGCAGACCCGACTGAATCTTAAAATTCTGGGCCTCTTCATCCACTCTGCCGCGCTCCATGGCCTTAAGCGGCGCAGAAGTAAACTCGGCCGGTGGTTTAAAACCACCGGCCTCTTTTTACTAGAAATTAACCTAAAGGCTCACAAATCGTTAAATGCAGCAGAATTGGTTATAAATAGTAGTGTTTTTCCTTGATGAGCCAACCACAGAAAGTCCAAATCAATTGAGATTCCAATACTCTCATTGCTGTCAAAACCCTAGCTTTTGAGCAATTTTTACCCCCCCACAGACATCGACAAAATTCTAAAGGGTTAAAACGTTTTATTAACCTTTCCGCGCGAATACTAGCTTTCATAGAAATGCTTCACTGTTCTAGGCCTTCGGCACACGGTATGATCAGGCATAGGGATGTAACGGATGAATATGATGAGCAACACAGCGCCCTCGACTCTTTCTATTATTGAGGAAGACGCATTCGCGCTGACACAAGCGGCACTGGAGATTTCCCGTGCTCATGAAAGCAAAGACGAAAAACGCCTCGCTGCAGCTCTCGACGACAATCTGAAGCTCTGGGTAGCGATCCGGACAGTTGTATCTTCAGCAGAAAATCCACTTCCAATTTCAATCAAGGATAATTTGATCCGCCTTTCAAGTTTTGTGGCGCAAAAGACTTTTGAAATGCAGATCGGAGCAAACGACAAAACGATTGAGGCTTTGACCAACACAAACCTCCAAATCTCTGAAGGCCTTTTGGATAGGCAAGCCGCCTAAAACCCTCATTTCTGAATCATACAGATCTCATGCAAAACGCCCCCACTAATGGGGGCGTTTTTTACATTCGGAGCACTGAGTATATAAATCTAGCTGCTTGGCCCCAACGTTGAAAATCACACTAATATCCAATCCTTGTATACTATTTATAGACAAGACAGGCTCAATCAGAGCGGTGAGTGCGTTCCATGCGCTCGTGGCGCTCTTGAGCTTCAATACTCAGTGTGGCTATAGGACGAGCTTCTAACCGCTTTATACCGATAGGCTCACCGGTCTCTTCACAATAGCCATAAGTTCCTTCTTCTATGCGCCGGAGCGCTGCATCAATTTTACTTATGAGCTTGCGCGCACGATCACGAGTCCTCAATTCAAAAGAGCGCTCCATCTCGGTTGAAGCGCGATCAGCAAGATCAGGTTCTTGCACTCCACCTTCTTGCAGGCTTTCTAAGGTTTCTTCAGACTCTTTAAGCAACTCTTCTCGCCAGTTTTGAAGTTTAAGGCGGAAATACTCTTGCTGCTTAGAATTCATAAACGGCTCTTTAACCCTTGGCCGATAGTCCGGCGGAACTGTGATAGTCATGTCCTCAAACTCACCAATCAATGAACACAAGGCGCGGGAATATATGGGCTGGGCCCACACTTCGCAAGAGCTCTCAACCAATTGTTATTAATATATTTTATCGAATTTACTAGAGTGGGAAATAAGATTGCGTGTAAAACCGCCGCTTGAAAGCTATGCAAACCGCCGACTGAGCTTAGCCAGCTCCACTTCCGCCCGTAACTCAATCTCGTCTAGCAATCTTGAAATAACAGGGTCTGCTCCACGTTCACGCTTTTCACGCACCATGCGAGCAAGCTCTCCAAGGCGTTCTTTGGGTACTGCACCGATCAGAAGGCCGCGGCGAATTTCCTCCAGCCGATCCAAAATTTCTGCCCCGCGCCGGGCTCGTCGCTGTCGTTCCTTATAATCGCCGAGACCTTCATCATCAGACACAGACTGGGCCGCAAGAATTCCTCCAACGCCGGCAACTGTATTTACTGATTCAGGGCCCGTGGCAGACTGCGTTCCATCAGAACCCGACACTCGATCCAGTTCAGCAGCAAAATCGCCCGTCTTTTTACTCTTACCAGCCTTACTGGACGGTTTAGTCTTTTGGACCGGCGAGCCGGACTTAGGGCCTTCAACTTTCACTGGCGAGCCACCTTCTCTAGGTCAGAAAAACGCTATCCACCGATTAGCCTTCAATAAGCGCCAAGCCACACTCCAGACCGCTCATTATAGGCCAGATTATCCTCCATGACGCCCGAGACCTATGCAATAGGGCAAAACTTGCCGGGTACTCCCGGCGGCTTCTGCCCACCTTTCTCTCTACGTACTTATTATGTCAATAAAGTCATTAAATTTCAATTAGTTAATTAGGCTGTCCAAGTGGCATGATTTTCGCATCTTACTGCCATGGAATATTTATGCGCGCTTAGACCGGAAGGTCGCCGTTGCAGAAACATATAGGTTGCAGGAACATAGAGGATGATATGACTTTTTTGCACCGCCTACTGACGCTAGACGCTGCTGCCACAAACAGTTCAAATCAAGATCTCTGCCAAGAATCTACGATGGCTCGTTTTGTTGACCGTATATGGCTTGTGGCCATACACGTGGTCACATTCGCGCTTATTTTAGCGATTTCTAATACCGCCCATGCCACGTCTCGGATCAAAGACATTGCTAGTTTCGAAGGTGTACGCGAGAACGTCCTGGTTGGTTACGGCCTTGTAGTTGGTCTGCAAGGCACCGGCGATGACCTAAAAAAAATCGGCGCAACACGCCAAAGTCTCCTCGGTATGCTTGAGCGCCTTGGTATAAACACCCGTGACGATAAGTTAGAAACCACTAATGTAGCAGCTGTTGTCGTAACTGGAGTCTTGCCACCATTCTCACGCCAAGGCTCACGCGTTGACGTGAATATTAGCTCATTGGGCGATGCAGGAAGCTTACAGGGTGGGAGCCTAGCGGTGACCCCGCTTATGGGTGCCGATGGCGAGATTTATGCTGTCGCCCAAGGCCAAGTGCAGGTCGGTGGCTTTACTGCTCAAGGCGCAGCCGCAACCGTTACTCGAGGTGTCCCAACCTCAGGCCGGATTGCCAACGGAGCTATTGTTGAGAGAGAAATAGACTTTAACCTTGACAACCTAAACACTATTCAGGTTGCCCTCCACAATCCTGATTTTACAACAGCTCGGCGAATCGCCGATGCTATAAACGCTCTTTTAGGAACTGTGGCAGCTATCCCAACGGACCCAGGCACTGTGATGGTGTCTCTACCTGAAGGTTGGGGGTCTATGTTTGAACTGATGACTGCAATAGAGCAACTCACTATAGAGCCAGATCAGCCAGCTAGGGTTGTTATTGATGAGAATACCGGCGTAATCGTAATCGGAGATGACGTTCGCATTTCAACCGTTGCGATAGCACAGGGCAATCTGACTATTCGTGTTACCGAGACACCTCAAGTCTCTCAACCTGCACCCTTCTCGGAAGGTGGTGAAACCATTGTGGTGCCACGAACCGATATTGAAATCGATGAAGATGAAGAAAGACGCCTTACAGTCGTACCTATGGGTGTAAGCCTGCAGGAACTAGTAAACGGCTTAAATGCACTGGGCATAGGCCCTCGCGACATGATTTCAATTCTGCAAGCCGTTAAGGCTGCAGGTGCACTNCAAGCTGAAATAGAAGTGATGTAANCGCAATGGANGCTCTTTCTAAAATCGGTAGTGCGCAAGACGCATTTCTCGCCAGCTTACATAAGCAAACAACGGCCAAAGACCCTGCTATGCAAAAAGTTGGGGTGATTGACCGAGGCTATAATAGCAGTGATGCAAATGCAGAAAAAACTCAAGAGGCTGCTCAAGAGTTTGTGGCTTTTTTTGTAGGACAGATGATGGAGCAGATGATGGCAGGTATAGAATCTGATCCCGTGTTCGGTGGTGGCCAAGGTGAAGAAGTTTGGCGATCGATGCTAAATCAGGAATACGGTAAAGCAATCGCCAAATCGGGGCGGCTAGGTATCGCAGACCATGTCATGGCTACCATGCTGCAGGTTCAAGAAGAACAGACGGCTGCAGCGAAAGCCCCATCCGAATCGAATCCACCTGCCTCGGAAAGCGCAGCCCACCAGTCTGCAGCCGCCCTAACTGCAAGTATTATTCGGCGCGAAGAGTAGGAGTAATCTCCAATGGATCTAATGCAAGACAAAACACACGAGCATCGCCCTCCTCGCCCAGCTCAAAGCCCAGCTCAAAGCCCAGCCCAGGCAATAGCTAAAGGTACAGGGACAGGTAAAGGCAAGATCGAAGATATTTCTCAAATAGTCCGACAGCTTTGCGACTTACTGACTAGAGAGAATGCTGCTCTAAAACGCCATCGCCATAATGAAATCCAGGCGATGACGGAACGTAAAGAGCAATTATCTCGCTTGTACCAAGGACACATGAACAATATCCATCGCGATCCCTCCCAGTTGAAGTCGCTAGATCCCGCTAAACGGAACGCGATGGCTCAATCTGCAATGCGTTTGGGTGATTTAATGCAAGAGAATGCTAGCTTGCTGAAGGCTAATATCGAGTCCATCAACATGTTTTTCAAGGCAATTACCAATGCTGTCCGAGATCAACAGGAAAAGAAAGCTGCAGCTTATACCAGCGATGGCGCAATGAATGCTTACGGCTTAACCCGCCGTAATTTAGCTGTAAGCTTTAACCAAACGATGTGAGCGCTAAAGCGCCGCAGGAGCACATGTAATGTCGTTGAATTTGGCTCTGACGTCTGCCGTTTCAGGTTTGAATACTGCTCAAGCCGGCCTAGATGTTATTTCCAACAACATAGCCAACGTTAATACCGAGGGCTATACCCGCAAACAGTTCGTAGCCGAGTCTGTAATCCTTGCTGGTCGAGGTGCAGGTGTCAGGCTCAGCGACATCATCAACCATGTTGACCAGAGTTTATTAAAAGATCTTCGCAAACAACATAGTGCTGTTGGTTTACTGGAGTCCTCTAACAAATATTACCAGCGCATTCAGGATACTTTCGGCACCACAGGCTCTAATAGTTCTATTTCTAATCGCATAAATCAACTACAGGAAGAAATATCATCGCTCTCGACTGATCCGTCATCAGTCTCTCAGCAATTGTCAGCCGTTCAAGCTGCCCGATCAGTAGCCGAGAATATAAAGGCTATGAGTGAAACCTTACAAACCCTGCGTATGAGTGCGGATCTCGAAATCGAAAATGCGGCTACACTAATGAATAATCTGCTAGCCAACATCTCGTCTCTCAATAGTCAGATCTCTATCAACCAAGCGGGCAAAAGGCAGGTCGAAGACCTCCAAGATAAACGTGATGTTGCGCTCAACAAGCTGTCTGATCTGATCGACGTTAGTTACTTCAGTAACGCAGATGGATCGGTGAGTGTGTACACCCGTGACGGCACCACCTTGGTGGATAGTTCAGCTGCCACCGCGAGCCATGCGGCACGCCATATTGTTGGGCCGACTATGACTTTCGCAGGTAAAGACTTCAACGGCATATTTGCTGGCGTAAGAGATATTACTTCTGGCATTCGCGATGGAAAAATTAAGGGTCTGATCGAAATGCGCGATGGCGTTTTGCCGAATATGCAGGCTCAATTAGACGAACTCGCCCACAATATGATGACCGAAATTAACAGAGTTCATAATCGCGGCACGTCCTATCCAACATCTATTAACCAGATCACGGGTTCTCGGACATTTATGAACTCGGCAACTCAAACGATAACACTTTCAGGCGCCCAGGCAAAAGTTATACTACATGATATAAATGGCGCCGAAATCGCATCTAGTAATGTTCTTGACGCCGCAGGTATCAATTTCACCAATGGAGGAACAGTAAACGCCTTAGCAACTGCTATGCAGGCTTGGGTTAGATTACAAGATGCTCAACTGGTGAACGCAACAGTTGCTGTAAACGCCGATGGGAATATGGCTATTGATCTTGGTACAGAGACAGTTGGCATTGCCTTCCGCGATGAAGAATCATCTATTAAGGGCAGCGATCAGCAAGATGTACAAATCGACATAGATTTGGATGCCGGCGGCCTCAACGATAGAACTTATTTTGGATTTTCAAATTTCTTGGGTCTGAACGATTATCTAATATCCAGGCCTAACTTGTCGCTATGGGACACCGGTTTCAAAACCGCCAATTATACACTGGGCATTCCGGCCGCGAGAACACTCGTATTTACTGATACAGCCAACCCCACGGGCATTCCCGCAGGAACAGTCATCGTAAACCCTGGCGAATCGCTAGAACAAATTGCTGCTAACGTCAATGCAAATGCTGCTCTACAAGGCCGAGTAAAAGCTGAAGTTGTTCCCGAGGGGAGTGGTGAAAGATTACGTTTTGAACATGTCTTGGGTCAACAGCTCGTCATCTCAGAAGTAGGTGGGCGAATAGCGATAGATGCGATGGGAATTAATTTTTCTTCAAATGGCATTGCTCAGAATTTGGCTGTAAAGCAAACATTGATCGACGATGCATCACGCATTAGTCGTGGTGAAGTCAAACTCGATACACTGAAGGGTACATACGTACTTGCAGAAGGAGATAATACCGTAGCCGTCCAAATGGCAGACCTTCTGGTATCAAAGGTAGCTTTCAACCCTGCTGGCTTGCTAGGTGGAACGTCGGTAAGCTTTTCTGATTATGCAGCTTCCATTATTTCACGTAACTCGACTGAGGCGGCGGCAGCCAAAGCAAACTTGAAACTTCAAGAAGACTTAAAAGGTGCGTTGGATTTGAAAGCGGCCCAAGCTTCTGGTGTGAACTTGGATGAAGAGATGGCCACGCTAATCGTTTATCAACAAACCTACGCAGCGTCTGCGAAGGTTATCTCTACCACACAACAGTTATTTGACATTCTTAATAATCTCATCCAGTAGCAACAACGGGTGATTGGAGAGGAATATGGTAGTTACGCGCATAGCAACAGCGACTCAAAATCAGGCGCTCATCACCAGGATGCTAGAGCAGCAAAACCGGGTTGCCGATTACCAGACACAGCTAAGCTCCGGCCTCAAATCTCAGGATTATATAGGCATCGGAACGGATACTTTCCAACTACTAAACGTGGAAAACGAGCGTAGCCGTCTGCAACGCTATGTTTCAAGTAATAACCTAGTAGAAACAACGCTCAAAACACAACTCACTGCTGCGGAAGGCATTGATGATACCGCAAGATATATACGTAGCGAGCTGGTGCAATTTTCAAGCCGCGACCTATCGTCTAAGAATGCCGAAGCCGCTACAGCCGTCAAAGATCTCCAAGACAAAGTCTTCAATGCATTTAGTCAGCTGCAATACTTTTTGAGTCAGCAAGTTGGTGGAAAATATATTTTTGGTGGAGCTAAATCTGATCAGCCGCCGCTCAGTCTGCCTTATAATAATTTGGATGAGTTCCAGAATTTCTACGATGGGATTGGAACTGTTTTCCCAGCCTCGCGAGTAGCCAACTTAGCGGATATTTCCATTACCGGCATCACTGCCACGTACACCAATCAGACAATCGGCGCCAATGACGTTACCAGGGTTGCCACAGCTACTGTAGATAAGTTTGTTATGCAAACTATTAACCAAGCGGCTACCGGCAATCTCATATTTAGTAACGTCGGAGCTAATGGGAAGATCTCAGCGGCTACACCTGCAGCTTTTCGAGGTCTACAGGTTGGCGCAACTATCATGATCAATAACTCTGCCGCTGCACAAGGTGGGGCCGGAGCACTGAATAACAACGGTGTATACACTATAACTTCCGTTTCACCCGACGGCGATAGCATCACCTTGGACCAAAATGTCAATGCAGGCACAGAAGTCGCAGCTAATGGAGTGCAGATCAAAACCGTGCCACCGAATGGCACAGCCCTAGCCTTAACCGGGTCAGGCGCCGGCAATAACGGTGCATATACTATAACCTGGCCTAGTAATGCTGAGTTGACGGCGGCCGGCTATAACTTAAATGCTGCAGCCCCAGACATAGTTACCGGAAATGTTATGTTTACCGATAATCGGATACCGGTTGTGGGTGGAGCCGAAACAATTGCTCTCAACTCCCGAGCGTTTTTAAAAGGCGTGTCCATACCTACGACACAACGTATCAGCGATACGCAATCTATTCGTTTAGATGTAACTGGGCTAGACCCCGCTTTTGAAAAAATGGTAAGGGCATTCGGAATTATTGCCCAAGGGGACTTAATCAACAATCAGCCACGTGTTGAGCAAGCGCTGGGAGTATTAAATGATGCGATCGAGCACTCTCCCCTCAAAATAACCGAAGAAAAAAGTGATATTCAGTCCGTGCAAGATCGCATCGCCAATAATCTTAAATCTTTGGACAATGCTAAAACTCTGCAAACACAGTTTATAGCCTTTCTAGAAGGGCGTCAGAATGATTTGGAGAAGGCTGATACCACTGAGGCTGCGGTGAGGCTACAAACAGAAGCGCAATCTCTCGAGATTTCTTTTGCATCCTTGGCTCGTATCACGCAACTGAGTCTTATAAACTACCTCTAAACTATCGCGATCCATTCTCAGCTCTGCGTTTCACATAAGGCACGCCAAATGCGCCGGTAGGCAGTCTCCATCTTTTTCGCATAGCGCGGCGCATCGCAGAGAGAAGATTCAGCCATTTGAGCACGAAGCTTCCGGCGGATCTCAACTAATCCAGATATATCTGATCCTAATCTTTTGGCACCGACAATATAATCCGCAGTACTTTGAGCGATCCAATCATCACGCCCCAACTGAGTGAGTAAACTCGCCCCTACCCGTGCCGCATGACCCCTACCTGCAAGAGTAATCACAGGCACTCCCATCCAAAGTGCTTCGCAGGTAGTAGCAGTGCCATTGTAAGGGAAAGTGTCGAGTGCAATATCAATACTATTATAAAGACGCAAATGTGCATCATCACTGCTTTCCCAGCCCATAAGCTGTAGTCGGTCTATCGCAATCCCCTGCTCAGAAAACATGCTCTGTAACCTTTCGCACGTAATCTCCTCAGTCAGGGCCTTTGATTTCAGTATTAATCTAGCGGTGGGCATAGCGCGGAGAACGCCCGCCCACATGGTGACGGTAAGAGGTGATATTTTCGCAAACTTATTGAATGAGCCAAAAGTCACGTATCCATTTTCTGAAACAGGTGGAAAGACCGGATCAGCGGCGCTTCTTGGTGGTTGGAAACAATGCAGGCCCTCAGGTAGTCGAATCAACGTTTCACTGGACCAGGAATCGGAAACCGGCTCAGGGTCGGTCAGAGCATCACAGAATCTATAGTCCATATTTGGCACACCTGTCGTGGCCGGATAACCAAGACCTGTAACTTGGATTGGCGCCGCTCTACGGCCAAACAAAGACAACCGGTTGCCAGTTGTGTGACCATCCAAATCCACGAGAATATCAATGTGATCAGAAAGAATTAAGTCATGCACACTTTCGTCGCTCATACCCTTAATGACGCGCCAATAGTGCCCATACGCCTGAAGCCGTGCCGTAACTGCATCTGGATGATCAGCATCACTATAGCAAAATACCTCAATGCCGCTAGAATCTTGCTCAGTCAGCAGTGGTTCAAAGAAAAAACTGACAGAGTGTCGCCTAAAATCTGGAGAAATATAGCCAACTCGGATCCGACGATCACCACGCGGGTCTTGTACCTTTAGAGGTCTACCGATTGCGACACTATCCGCCCAAGTTGTATGTTCTGACATCAGCTTCTCGGGGGCGTCTTCTAGATAAATGTTTGCATAAAGCCGGTTATGGTAGGCGCAGTTGTTATTGGGTTGGACTGATAAAATAGAATCAAAAACTGATAAGGATGCGAACACATCTCCCTGCTCTAACATGGCCACACCCAAGTTTATGCGTGCAGCATAATTTTGGGGGTCCAATTCAAAGGCCCGCATGTATGATTTAATTGCGGCGTTAAAATAACCCTGGCTAGCTAAAGATGCCCCGAGATTGTTGTGAGCAGGCGAATAGTCCGGCTGCAGCTCAATTGCCCGACGGAAGGAAGTGCGCGCCTCTTCGAAACGGCCAGACTCGTCCTGCACATTACCCAGATTATTCCAGGCATTAACAAAAGACTCTCGGCCAGAAAGAGCAAGAC
>PASS01000064.1 GCA_002712165.1 Fidelibacterota bacterium | reverse complement strand
CCAGGCCTATCTTTAAGTGGCCCTTTGTCTCCAAATGCTGAGATGGTGGCATAGATAAGTGCTGGATTGGAGGCGCGTAAAATATTTGCTCCCAAACCCAAGTGGTCAGCTTGTTCGGGTCGTAAATTTTGTAGAAATACATCGGCGTTGTTCGTAAGGCGCCGTATCTGTGCAATACCCTCTGCTGATTTCAAATCAATTTCGACTGATTGTTTATGCCGGTTAAGGCAATTAAACATAGTGGATGAGCCGTCCACAAAGGGGGGACCCCAAGCTCTGGCATCATCGCCTTTACTTGGCCGTTCAATCTTTATTACTTCCGCGCCAAGTGAGGCTAGTATTAGGCCCGCGTAAGGTGCTGCGACACTGTGGCCGAGCTCAATAACTGTAATGCCTGTAAGTGGGCTGCTCATTTTTATCTCACCAAAATTCTAGTTCATAGGTACACAGTTGGCAGCCTGTTTCAAAAGCTCATCAGCGTTTATTGAGACTCCGTCAATGCGAAGAGCATGATCGACACAATCCTTTGTTTTGGTTTCAAGTTCTAGATTGGTGATAGGCTGTTGAGGAGATCCTGGAAAATGCTCAATTTCCGATAATGAGAGTATTTTACTACCTCTTTTTATGAAAAGACTTACAGTGCCGTGATTTATACCCTCGGGTAACGAACCGTTTAAATCATCCTCTACCAATGTAATACGCCTTGAGAGATCCTGGAGGTCGAAGCGCCTCACGCTTTCATCTTCGAAAGCGCGGAGGTTCACTTGGCCGTCGGTCAGAGCAACGGCTACGGTGTAAGGTCCTGAAAATTTTCCTTCCAGTCCTGTATTAGGCACCAGAACACGAAGAGGCCTAGTACCTCCGAAAGGAACGCGAACATCGACTGTCACACTAGGGTCCGTCAGAACGTCGAGGTCTATCTCTTTACGTGCTTTTAATGCTGCTATTATGGGGCGATGGGCCAAGTAGCAGCAAGGGTAGAGTTTGCGTGAAAGCGTCGAGGCATCAAGCACCATTATAATCTCGCTTGGTTTTTTACCGGGGGTTGAACCGGAATATAGGTCTATAAAACCCTTTTCGCCGAAGGCATCGCTGGCTGCATTAATACCGTTTGCTGCTAACCGGGCTGCACGTACTCCGGCAGAGGCTGCGAGACCAGCTTGAACCGGTTTAGCCATCTTACCAAAATTACGTTGCATACCGCCTGCTTGTGCTGCGGCAAGAGATATCGCTGAGCGAAAGTTGTGCTCATCAAGATCCATTAGATAGGAGACAGCAGCGACTGAGGACAGTGGGCCAATTGTAGAGGTCGCATGCCAGCCTTTGATATAATGATCAAACCCTAATGCGTCACCCACTGCAATGTTAATGGCAAGACCTAGTAGATAGGCTCGATATACTCGGTCTCTAGAGAGATTTTCACTCAGCACTATAGATTCAATTGCAGGCACAATGACCGCGCTAGGATGGGTCACGCTGGTAGTATGAACGTCGTCATAGTCAAGAGCGTGTGCGGCGGTCCCCCACACTAATGCCATAGCTTCTGGGTCGGCATCGCCTATTTCCTCTGAAAAAGGAGATGCTACGCTCGGATAAGCTTGGCGTATATTTTGCGTTACTGATTCACCCCACCCAGCTTGTATAGTAGCAAAAGTATCAGTGAAAGCTTTAGTGACTTCATATCCATCAAGATCACTTTGAGCGCCGATATTTGTGTAGGTATCTGTAAATAGATCCATTAAAGAAGTTATCATAGCATTCCTAAGAAGGTTTTTCCTGCTTCCAAAAAATAATATAATAGACCGCCGAAAGGCGTTTCGGCGGTCTATTATATATGTAATGGCCTTTTCTTTAGTGAGCTAAAGGTTCAGGTCTAATTTGAAACTTAACCATTTTGCTGTAGGCTCCAAAACCATCTTCTTGGTGCCATAGAGGAACTTCTGCGTAGTTTGACCACAGACCACGGCCTTTCCAACCGGCTTGAGTATCATCTATCCTGCCATCGAGTCCTCGGGCGTAGAAGCCCATCGGATAAGGTATACGCAGCACTACCCACTCTTCCTTATCCGGTAAGAACGCGAGCAGGGAGTCGGAATTGGAGCCTGGCAGAATTGGCACATTATGGCCAAGGCCGATAATGTTATGTAAGTCTACCCAAGTTAAGTAATGCCAGTCGGCACTACCGTCTTCTTGACCAGTAACTTTAGGTCCAGGTGTGTCGTAGAATGTCCAGCCTTCAGGACATTGTTGACCGAGTGCTCTGGGACCGTTCTTTATTTTGCACATGGAGCGATCAAATTTACCTAATTGGCCACTGCCAAAAGCGACCCAAGCAATGCCATTCGAGTCCATGTCTACGCCACGTGCATTATAAGCCGCATAGGTGCCGTCATCATTTTTTGGCGGTTCCCAGTACTCGGTCATGCATGTTTCGGGGGCGTTTACGCCACGTTCGATGCGGACAAGGCCGCTCGGAATCGATGGCGAGTGCTTTGCGTACCAAATGCTGTTATCTAGTGGGTTGATATTAAGTCCATAAGGAAATCCAGAGATACGTGTATCTTTTTTTGCATCACCTTGGACAACGTTGATGCCATCGGGCTTATTCCAATTTTCTCGGTTAGAATCTATTTTGCCATCGCCGTTGGTATCAATTACGAATGGGCACCAGCCGATTGACTTCTCCGCATCTTTGGTTTCGTCCCATACACGGGTATTCAGCCAGCCTACAGCCTGGGTGTCGCCGCTAAACACAACTGTGTTATCATCGTCATACATCCAGTTAATGTGGTGAGTGCCAAAACACACTGGAATAACTTTTATTTCTTTGGTTTCGGGATCATACATGGAAATGCGGCGGGTCGTTTCTGCTGGGTTTGGGTTGGGATAGTAGTTAGCGTACTTGTTTTTAGGATCCTCACAGACTTCCCAGCTAGCACCTTCACCACCCAGCATAGTCATCCAGACCCGTCCCTTTTGGTCCAACATGGGGTTGTGAACCGACAGCGTATTCATGAGCTGTCCGGTACCTTCCATATTGGGTATTGGAACAATTTCTGTCGCATGAGATATAGGATCAAGAATTGCTAAATTTGCAGCCAAGCTATCCACACCATAGACTGGACCATAGGCATTTACTGTTGGGTCACGTTTGTCAGATGTTGCTTCGTCATGCACAAAGTGTTCACTTGCCCAGTCCCATAATGTAATTACTATATTTCGTTCAATACCGCTGGGGCGAGGGGGTTGCGAAGGAATCGCACCGTTTTCAATTCTTTCAGACCAGTCAGCAAACATGCTAAGGCCGCGCTGGCGGCCAAAACGAGTCATATTGTTTTGCATGGTGGCCGAGAAAGTGGCTCCATGCACAGCGACTGTCGGGTCTCCTTCCGGACGGGCCATTTTTAGGCGCTCGTTCCAAGCCTCCACTTTATTGGCCCCTGCAACATCGCGCGTCGACTTGGTGCCAATCTGGTGGCAGTAGTGGCACTGTTCTTTTAGATGAGCCATCCAGCGCTGCTGATTAGAGAATCCGGGGTTGATGCCGTTACCATTCGGACCAGTTCCAGGAAAGTCGCTCTTAGGGGGCGGCTCAATCAGTGAGAACCAATAGTTAGCCGGGTATATTTGTGCAGCTTCTACTTCATTTGGAGCGGCTTTAAGTTTTAAGCTTATATCTGCACTGCCTGGTTTTGCCTCTACTGAGTCGGAATCTACTCGGCCATAAGCACGAGTCCATAGATAGTAATCGCTGTCTGGCAAGTCCGGGAGGACAAAGCGGCCCTTATTATCGGTGACGACAATTTTTATCATGCGAGTTGCGAGTCCATCGGTTTCCGCTATGACCCATGCGCCAGATTCAGGCCCATTCGGACCTGTCACCACACCGGCGATGTCATCACTATCTATATTAATTGCGGTACTCTCTGCCAAGGCTGGCACACCACCGCCAAAAAAAGCGAGGCAAGTTAAAATATATAGTGCTGAAGTAATACTCTGTTTCATGATCCCCCCCTAGGCGTCCCCAAACGCTAAAGCTCAAATCTAATGCGTACGCATCTTATAGTGCTGGAGAATGGGTCGCAACGATGGGTGCAGTGAAACAGAAGGGCGAAGAAATTAAGCTTATACCAACCCCAAATAGCTTAAGGGTGGCATTACTTAGATATGAAAATAGCCACCTAGCTTCATTATAGCCTCAAGCTCCAGGGCTTAGGCATTCTTTGCTTCAAGTAAATAGCTCATAAAGTCTCCATTTTGTTCGTGACTTCGCAACAAATCACCACATGCGCACGTGGAATATCTCAGTTGGTCTTCGTTTGTGCTAGTTAGCACTGGTATAATAAGAGCTGTCTAAGATTACGCGTATTCGCACCCAAAACGGGGGTATATAAAGAAAACTACAAATGTAACAGAATGTAACAAATGAGAGACTACTTACAGCCTGTTGCCAATATCTGTCTGGATATACTCAAGATTTATTGGTGGGGGTTCTTCAAGTATATAGAATCATGGTCCGCAGGAGCGGTATCACAAAATAAGGCCGTCTCATCTTGTCTACGCCAACCGAGCCACCGAAACCCCATATCTTAATTGTTGATGACGACGCAGAGATTCGCGATTTATTGAACCGTTTCCTCAACAAGCAAGATTTTCGAGTAACTACAGCCAAAGACGGGCGCGAAATGCGTCAGGCCATGCAGGACTGGTCGTTTGACTTGTTGGTGCTTGATTTGATGTTGCCAGGTGAAGATGGGTTTTCATTGTGCCGGCATGTCCGTGCTGAATCTGAAATGCCGATCATTATGCTAACTGCCATGGGCGAAGACGTGGACCGAATTATCGGACTGGAAGTCGGTGCAGACGACTATATAGCTAAACCTTTTAATCCTCGTGAGTTGGCTGCACGTATCAAGGCAGTTCTGCGCAGGGCAACATCTTCAAGCGCACCGGATGCTGGAGTTGGGAGAACCGACAAGCTTAAATTTGTTGGTTTTGAGCTTGATCCGACTACTCGTAGTCTTAGGAAGGATGGCGTGGATGTAGTGCTAACCGCTGGGGAGTATGACTTGCTGATAGCTTTTGTGGATCACCCACGGCGGGTTTTAAATCGAGACCAACTTTTGGATATGGCGCGGGGCCGGGCCGCAATTCCCTTTGATCGTTCTATAGATGTACAGGTTGGCCGGCTTAGGCGTAAACTAGAGGTGGATCCAAAAAATCCGACTTTTATCAAAACGGTAAGAGGCGGCGGATATATGTTCACTCCAGAAGTTACAGTCAGTTGAATAGTTTGATGCCCGATAGCCTTAGGGGCTGGGTTTTTTCAGTTCTTTTAACGGTCATCGTTCTTATTAATGTAACGTCTCTATTTTTCTACTTTGCCTTTCGCCAAGAAATAGCAGCAACTGTATCTGCATCTCAGGCGGCGGAGCAGTTAATCGCACTTAAGCGCTTGGTTGAGACAGTTCCGCGTGATGAACAGGTTGAATTAATCGAACGCCTTAGTTCGCCTGCAATGACCTTGCTATTGACTCCTCAACCTATTGTTGAGGAATCAGATGACCAGCTGAGCTCGCGAATTGTCCTTACTAAGCTGCGCCGTGAATTTCCAGCAGGCACGGATCTTCGAGCTGATACTCGTATAGCTCGGCGGGGATTTCCTGATGGTGGCTTCACAGAAAGTAGCGCAGCGACCCAGGATCTCGACCGAGATGAAAAAAATAGCTTATTTAATTTTGGTGTTAGTCTGCTTGGCCAAGACGAAGAGGGCTTATTTACAGTTTCGGTTAAGGTCAGTGATGCCATATGGTTTAATGCCCGTGTGCAATTGACTCTGGATGAGCCTACCGGGCAGTTTCCGACCGTTCTTTGGCTGACTTTGGTCTCTGTCATTATTGGTGGTGTCGCTCTTTGGGGTGTGCGTCGAGCGATTGGCCCTTTATCTGTATTCGCATTTGCTGCCGAGCGGTTAGGGGTAGACGTAAATGCCGAACCGCTATCTGAGGAAGGTCCGTCTGAAGTGCGCCGTGCTGCGCGTGCCTTTAATACCATGCAGACGCGAGTCAAACGCTTCATTCAAGATCGCACACATATGCTTGCAGCAATATCCCATGATTTACGTACACCCATTACACGTCTACGGCTTCGCGCTGAGTTTGTTGAAGATGACCGCGAAAGGGAGAGAATGCTAAGTGATTTAGCAGAAATGGAGTCCATGATTTCAGCGACATTAGCCTTCGCACGCGATGATGCTGCCAATGAACCTGTTAGCTATATTGATGTGGCTGCAGTTCTAGCATCACTGTGTGGCTACCAGGAAGCGGCAGGTAATAAGGTTACTTACACTGGTCCAGACAGTTTCGAGTTATTAGCTCGTCCCATTGCGTTGAAGCGGGCTGTTAATAATATTGTCGATAATGCTGTAAAGTACGGGCATTGCGCTCACGTCACTTTCCAACCAGCTGATGAAGAAGTCAGAATTATGATCGAAGATGAAGGCCCCGGTATTGACGACAGAGATCGCGAACGTGTGTTTGAGCCATTTACGAGGCTTGAAAGGTCACGTTCCCGCGAGACTGGGGGAACCGGATTGGGTTTAACTATTTCCCGTAATGCTGTTCGAAGCATGGGTGGGGATTTGGTTTTGATGAACAGGCCGGAAGGTGGCTTGCTTATAAAAATCACGCTACCAATTGCTGGCGCTCAATTAACGCCTGCACAATAGTGATTACTTGATTTTCCCGCCGTGCTTGGCCGACCATGCAAGTGGGTCTTTTAGAAAGCTACGCACACCTCTAATTGCCTCAGCTGAGAAATAGCTCCCCGTCTCTGCAGCCTCCAAAACATCAGTCCAGGTGCAGAGATAGTTTAGGGATATATTTTCTTTTTCTAAGCTTTCAATTGCGCCCGGAAAGACCCCGTAAAAAAATATAACAAAGCAGTGCTGACACTTTGCACCGGTATTCCGTATAGCTTTGGCGAATAAAACTTTAGAACCTCCATCGCTAGCTAAGTCCTCTACTAATACTACGCGCGCTCCTTCTTTTAGTACTCCTTCGATTTGAGCCATGCGGCCAAACCCTTTTGGTTTTTTGCGCACATATTGCATGGGGAGCATTAAAGCATTTGAAATCCAAGCTGCGTAGGGGATGCCAGCAGTTTCACCTCCAGCTATCGTATCGACAGCCCCGAGCCCGATACATTCTTCAATTTCTGATTTGGCTAGTTCTGTTACGATTTGACGTTCTTTTGGAAAAGAAATCAGTTTGCGGCAATCGATATATACTGGGCTCGCCCAGCCTGCGGTCAGTATATAGGGCTCTTCTGGGCGAAAATTTACTGCCTTTATATCTAAAAGAATTTTTGCAACCGTTCGACTGGCGGCCTTCTGTCGGGCATTTCGAGCAGGTAAAGTGACAATCGGCATGTTCTGTCCTAATTAATAAGGCTTATCTGTGGTGGTTTTAATGGTTTGGGGCACGTCGCACAACGCTTATGACCGTACTACCTGCTATGGTGTGTTAGTGTAAAAATTTAAGAGGCGCTTTTGAATGGCATCTCCACCTCTAATTTGGGCTTTAACGGACGACCGGGCAGGAAATACGGCTCAGGTTTTGGGCGTAGTTGAGGCACTCAATCTTCCAGTTATGATCAAGGATGTGCGCTATAACGTATTATCTAAATTACCGTCGGCTTTCACAGGCGCTAATGCCTATACCCTTGTAACTGAATCACGTAAGGCTTTGGAAGCATGTTTGCCCGGCCTTGCTCCTGATATCGTAATTTCTGCTGGGCGACGCACAGCGCCGATTGCTCGTTGGATCAAGCGACGGGCGTTAAAGCCTATCTTGCTTATACATCTCATGTATCCGCCCAGTGGTGTATGGGACTTCGATTTTATCATTGTTCCGAATCACGATAGATTGCCTTCTGGCGGCGATAGGGAAAATATCATGAGGATTACTGGAGCTCCTCATCAGGTTACTGCCGACCATCTTAATCTCGCTGAAGAGAATTGGAAAACTCAGCTTGGAGGCATACCGCGACCTTTTATCGCATTGCTAATGGGAGGTTCTACCCACAGCAAGACTTTTCCACCGAAGCGCGTAGGTGAATTTGGTCGGGCTGTTTACAGAATGGCAGCAGAAGTGGGGGGATCTATATTGCTAACAACATCTCGTCGCACGGGGGTTGCATCCGAAAAAGCCTTGGACGAGGCAATTCCTGAGCCGAGGCAGGCATTCTTTTGGAGCCGCGGGGGTGAGAATCCTTACATGGGCTTTCTCGCCTTAGCAGATGCGATAGTCGTGAGCGGCGACTCTGTCTCTATGTGCTCTGAAGCCTGCGCTACTCCGGCGCCAGTCTATATATATGCGCCTGATGACATTACTACACCAAAACACCGGCGTCTTCATCAGGAGCTGTATAAACTTGGTTTAGCAAGACCTTTTCTGGGTAGGTTTGATAACTGGGCACATAAGCCTCTAAATTCATCTGTTGAAATAGCTAGTGCGATTAATGATCTCATCGATAGGCGCGTTAAATAGTCAAGTGACTAATAACATGAATTAGCGCTGAGACAGTTGGTGCTGAATCTCTCTAAAATGTTAGGAGTGACTGGTCATCACTATATGCTTTGTGCCATGTTGTGAAAATAGTCGCAGGGCTAGAATAGGTGGTAAGGTCTCATGATATCAATGAAAGATATAGATGCGATCGCTGAAGACCTTATGGTTGAACATGATGCGAAGTCGCTCTTTGTACCTCTACATGATCGCTTAAAGACGTTTGATGAAGCATATGCTGTTAAGGATGCCTTTGTTGCCAAGCAACTAAAAAAATATCGAACAGAGGTTTGTGGATATAAAATTGGGCTCACTGCTTTGAAACTTCAAGAGATAATGAAAATCGAGGAGCCTACTGAGGGTGAGGTACTAGCAACCCGTGTCAAACACTCTCCTTTCACAGTTCGACTTTCTGACTATGGGCGGCTTGGTATCGAGAGCGAAATATGCGTTGTGCTAGGTGAGGATTTGAGGTCTGGGTGTTCACGTAGTAATGTTGCGGAAAGTCTAAGCGCTATTCATGCATCTTATGAGCTCATTGATGACCGTGCGGCAGACTACACTGCTATGAATGCCATTTCACTAATTGCTGATAATAGTTGGAACGCTGCTGTGGTTTTGGGCGAGGCAGGAGGGCACTCCCTAGACTTGTCCGACCGCAAGGGAATACTCACTCGTAATGGGAAGAGTATAGGGGAGGGATCCACAAGCGACGCAATCGGCCATACTTTGGATATGGTAGTCTGGCTTGCCGATCATTTAGGTAAACGCGGTAAGCATTTGAAGGCAGGGCAGTTGATTATGACTGGAAGCCTTATTCCTCCAATATTTCCCACTTCGGCAGCAACTTACGTTTTTAATGTTGAAGGTTTGGCGCCAGTGGAGTTGTGCGTAGAGTAGTTACCAAGAGGGTAGTGAAAATGTCTAAATCAAAAGTAGAGGGATAGGACACAGTGACAGAGGGTTTCGATATGGGTATCGCGGGCCGTACGGCGCTTGTATGTGGGTCAAGTGAAGGTTTGGGTAAAGCTTGCGCATTAGCGCTCTCCAAATGCGGAGTCACTATTGCTATCAATGGGCGTGATATAGAAAAGCTGGAGGGTACAGCTCAGGAAATCGAGAAGGAAACAGGCGGCAAGGTAATACTTGCACCGGGCGACGTGACTAATGATGAAGGTAGGGCGGCTATACTAGAAAAATGTTCAACGCCAGATATTTTGGTTAACAATGCTGGAGGGCCACCGCCTGGTGATTTTCGGGTCTGGGATGAAGAGACCTGGCTTAACGCTATACGCGGGAATATGCTTTATGCAGTGTTTATGACTAATTTAGTGCTGGATCCAATGATCGAGCGTCGCTGGGGTCGTATAATCAATATCACTTCGCAGGCAGTGAAAATGCCGATGCCCTTAATTGGTTTATCCACAAGTGCACGCGCTGGCCTGACCGGATACATGGGCACTATTTCACGTGAAATTGCTCAGTATGGTATTACAGTGAATAATCTTTTGCCTGGCTTTTTCCATACCAAACGGTTGCAGCAGTATTTGGAAAGTGTTGCAGCTTCTCGCAATGTAACCGCAAAAGATGTCGAATCTGAGCGCGCAGCAGCCAACCCTTCGCGTCGATCCGGCAATCCTGACGAATTTGGCGCATGGTGCGCGTTCATCGCTAGTGACCATTCAGGTTACATGACAGGCCAGAACATTCTGCTAGACGGTGGTTCATACCCTGGAGTGATGTAAAGGAATGAAGAGAGACCACAGTGTAGCCAGATAATCTCTTTTTCATCCTTTATTTTTCATACTTAAAGGCATATGTGCTGATAATTGGGCCGGGATATGAAAAAACTTCGCGTTTTAGTTTTGTTGCATCCGGACCTCATGCCACCTAATTCTCTGCGAGGCTATACTAAAAAAGAGTCACATGTATGGAAGACTGAGTACGATGTCATAAGCACTTTGCGGGCTAATGGTCACGAAGTTCGTCCACTTGGTGTGCAGGATGAGCTCAATACTATCTGTAAGGAGATTGAAGATTGGAGTCCCGATATTGTTTTCAATCTTCTCGAACAATTTCACGGAGAGGCAGCTTACGATCAAAATGTCGCTAGCTATCTTGAGCTCCTTCGTATTCCCTACACTGGATGTAATCCTCGAGGTCTTATACTGTCGCGCGGAAAGGACTTAGCCAAGAAAATAGTCCACTATCACCAAATTCCGGTTCCATCATTTCATGTTTTTCCTGCACGCCGGAAGATCATGCCTAAGTCATGGTTTGAGTACCCAATGATTGTCAAAAGTCTGAGTGAGGACGCGTCTTTAGGTATTGCTCAGGCATCAGTAGTAGACTCTGATAAGAAGCTTGTTGAGCGTGTGGAATTTATCCACAACCATATTGGTACTGCAGCAATTGCCGAAAAGTATATTGATGGACGCGAGCTTTATTTGGGAATTCTTGGCAATGACAGTTTACGTTTACTGCCCATATGGGAGCTTGAATTTGGCGATTTAGAACGTAGCGGTAGCAGGATAGCAACTGAAAAAGTCAAACACGACCCAGACTACCAGGATCGTCACGAAATTCTTCAAGGCCCAGCAGAAGATTTAACTTCAGAGCTGGAGACTCGTATTAAGCGTTACGCTAAAGTCGTATATAGAGAGCTGGAACTTGATGGTTATGCTCGCATCGATTTTCGGTTGGGCACCGACGGCACCCCTTATTTCTTAGAGGCTAACCCTAACCCTGAAATTGCAAGAATAGAGGAATTCGCTACTGCGGCGGAATATTCAGGAATTGAGTATTCAGAGCTACTAAACCGAATATTAAAACTTGGCTTAGAACGACGCCATTAAAGTCAACCTACTAAAATGGATGTGCAAATATCGAATCCACACTACTTACTTCTAACGCTTTTTTAGTGTGCGAAGATCAATTACGCCTGGCTCGAATCGAGGATCAACTTCCGGTGCAAAGATCTTTGAGCGTTGCAAACGCTGTGATGGTGTTAATGGTAAGGACTCGCGAAACGTAATCCACCCTGGAGTTTTGAAATAGGCTAATCTCTTGTTGCACCATCTAAAAATATCTTCGGCCAAGTCATTCGAAAGATTTACATTATCCTTTATCACTATGCAGGCCATAACTTCTTCTTCGCGAATATCGTCTTTGACCGCAATCACAGCTACCTGAGCTACAGCTTCATGGGTAAGTATTGTAGCTTCGACCTCAGCAGCCGAAATGTTCTCTCCGCCACGACGCACAATATTTTTTTTGCGGTCAACGAAATACAACATACCATCTTCATCTTGCAAGCATACATCACCACTATGAAACCAGCCCCCACGCCAGGCCTCTTCTGTTGCCTGATCATTTTTTAAATATCCTGAGAAAAAACCAATCCTCGGGTCCTTGCCGCTGCTACGTACTAGCAGTTCACCCATACTACCTCGAGGCACCTCTTTATCATCGTCATCAACAATTTTAGCTAAGTACTCAGAGGTTGGCTTTCCAAAAGCCCTTGTATCAATATGCCGAGGTTCTTGGTGCGCTGAGAAGACGCGCGGTGTTTCTGTCATGCCCCAGATTTCGACAAGCGGAAATCCGAACCGCTCCTCGAAAGCACGGTGCAATTGCGGTTCCACACCTCCACCAAATCCAAATTTTACCGCGTGTTTCCGATCTTCGTCTTTTACCGGACGATTCATTAGCATCGAAGGAATAATTCCCAAATAATGAATAACTGTTGCTTGTGAGGTGGCAACTTCATTCCACCACCTATTTGGACTGAATCTTTCGACTAAAATAAGGCAATTGCGTGTCAGGATAACGCAGCTTAAACAGACTGCGAGATTATTAATGTGATAAAATGGGCTGGGATTGTAGAAACGCTCTTTTCCTGCATTTATAGCTAAAAGACCACCGCGACTAGCGTACCAATCCCCTGACATCAAATGGCACTGATTGCTCATTAAGCACCCCTTTGGCCGGCCAGTAGTACCTGAGGTATAAAGTATACTGGCGACTGTCTTAGCATTAGGCACGTTGATATCTGGTACAAGACGTGATGCCTTTGGGATACCATTTTTAAATTCTCCTACTTCAATGACTGGGAAAAAGCGATTCATGGCTTCACCCACGGCCTTCATATCGCAAGTCCGAGCTGCTACCACCACAGCCATATCGGATTCGCTATGGCTCATTTGATATAGTAGTTCGTCATGTCGGTAGTCGGGGTTGATAGGAACTACTGTGCAGCCAAGACCGTTTAGTGCTAGGAAATGAATAACCATTTCTGGACACTGGCCAAGTAGAAGAGCTATCCGATGTCCATGGCCGTAGCCGGCGTTGGCATAAATCTTTTGACAGGCCTCTACGTGCTTTACCGCTGCGCTATAGGGGATATCTTTGGGTTTGCCGGTCTCATCGAATACACATAGAAACGATGCGTTTGGCATCTCGTCCACCGCTTTGATGAACTCGTCATAAACCGTAATCATACTGCAATGCGGTCCCTCTAATGCTATTAAGCTTCATCTAATTAGGCTATTTTCTGATTCTAACGTTCGAGCGGGAAGGGGTATACCTACATTAAAACTTATAGACACGAACAAGTTTTTATGAGTAGTGGCTAAACTATTCACAATTGCAGAATCTATGGACCGTTTACTCTCGGCGTTCTGGCAGCTAAAGCTATAGATTCATATGAATCAGGTCTCGGAGTTAGATGATGCGGTGGGAGTTCTTTATGATTCCAACAGTCGCACTTTCTGGGATGCCTGCTATAGCCGGCGCCTATTACCTCACGTTAGGCCAAGCACAAAACCTACTCTTTCCTGGCGCAACCTTTACAAAAGACTTTCATACACTGACGGATAGCCAAATTAACCAGATAGTGTCTGAAGTTGATGTGAAGGTATGGAACCGAAAATTGCGGATCTGGCAAGTTTCCACAGGTGGCTGGTTTATCATTGACCAAGTCAAAGGTAAGGATGACTGGGTCAGTTATGCACTAGGACTGGATGAGACGGGGGCAGTCACTGGTATCGAAATACTAGAGTGCTGGGAACAGTATAATCAAATCAGGTTGCCTGAATGGCGCGCTCAGTTTATGGGTGCACGACATGGGGAATTTATCGGAACGCGGTACGGCAGAATGCAAGAAGGAAGTGAAATTCAAACTATCACTGGGACTACTTTGTCATCTGTGCATATCACCGAGGGTATCACGCGGCTATTAGCCACATTTGCTGTAATTATCGCGCCACGAGTACCCTAAAGAATTATAACATGAAAAGTTGAAAATAAAAAATTGACGCACAGTTCAGACTATTGCCTCAGGTTTTTTTATGATTGCTTGATTAGCCAGCATTAGCCAGAAAGTCGTCTCTTAGCCAAAAAGCTTTGAAACCATTTCTATATCCGTAGAACTCGCCCCAGGCATCACCTTCTGTTTGGCCGGCTCTTTTATCGCCAGCAAATGTATAAATAGGCCGCCCTCGGAAAGCCCAGACGCGAAGCGCACCTTCGTCGCCGGTTTTTGCGAAGTGACCGGTTTTCGGATCTATGGTTATTACGCTCCAGATCCGGTTATTACTTTTAGCGCCCTCTGATGCGACTACATACGGCCACGTTTTAGTGCATATGTCTGGATCCCCTCCGCCGCAGATAGCCAAACGGTATGCTTGTGTGCTGTTGGGATTATCGCATGCAAGTTGGTCGGGGGCATCATCACCACAGTTATAGACATATATGGAACGCCCACGTGAATCAGCCAAAACATGTCCTAGTCTTGCGTCTTGTATCGTGAATTCGGATGGTGGGGCTGGCATACGCTGTGTGAATACATTCTTCCAGCCTGGAACATCACCTCCTGTGAATGCACGGTAGCGTGTATCCCAAACGTGGGTATAAAGTGGTTGTCCCCGGAAAGCCCATTGCCCGATACCTGGCGAGCGCTCATTGATTGTCCATTCTCCTTGGGGCTGTGCTGTTTCAGGCGCTACCACCGGTTTCCATGAGTCTAAACATGAACCAAAGCAATTGGATTTATTAACCCCATCTCCATCCCAGGAATAAACGGCATACCCTACGTGATTTATGACCATGCGGCCGATTTTCATTTGGGCAATTGCCATTGATGGGGGAATATTTGGAGGCGGCCCAACTGGTTCACGAACTGCAGGACCATCACCTCGAGCCTCGAACCGTGTACCGCCCATCACATCTCCAGGTTTGACGTCGAGTACTGAGGTGTACAAGGGTAACTCGTCGTAGGCCCATTGCATTGAACCGTCTAAGCGTTCAACTATGGTCCATTTGCCCACAGGCTTAGCTCCTTCTGGGGCGTATACAGGCGGCCACAATTCAACACAGGTTGGGCGTGTGTCTAAATCAGGAAGCTTAAATCCTCCAGGGTACGGGCTCATCAGGCCTGAGTTTGTAGTCTCTAATTTATCGTTGCACGAAGGCGGTTCTCCTTTTCTGTCGCCGAGATCGCCGTTGCGTAAATTATGCAGTGGCCAAGAATACAGGGTCATTCCGTTAGAGTCGGCAAATACCGGACCCTCAATTGCCGTACTTTGCACGCTGAAGCCTTTGGGCAATGGTTCCTGCATATAATCTTCTGTCGCTATGTTTTCAGGGGATTGCCAATATTCTTGGGCATTTGCCTGCACGCTACCGATAAGGCCGCTGATTAAAACAGCTGTAATCGCTACACCACAAAACATATCATCTTGTAAATGCATATATAATTCCTCTCATCCAAGACCGAATGGTTACCGCTAATGGTCAAACAATAAGTGAAGAGTGTATTACTCAAGCAGAGTAGTTTTACTCAGCATATGCTACTCGGTCTAAAGTCTGTTCAGGGTTTCCTTGCGATGGATTTATTAGGTAGGCCTGTTTGAATTTTACATCGATAGCCATTGAAATCGCAGTATTTTTGCCAGTATCTGGGTCAGGATAGCCATCAGCTAAACGGTGCATCGCACGATAGATCGATGGCGAAGATTCTTGTCCATAGCTCTGGTGGTGCGTCGACCATGTTGTAGTCGCATGATAGTACCAATCCTGAATATCAGCGTATCCCGCCATTAAACCCTCAGCCCCGTCCGGTGTGATTTCCATATGAAACCTCACTCCGCGTAGCGAGTGTACGCCACTAGTGGCGAAGGTAGATGACCATGGCATATCTAAATCGGCAGCCTCTGTAGTCAACACGCCATCTACAATCTTACCTTTGAATTCTTGGATAAATTGCTTACCCCAACGCATATCTATTCGCTGAGTTCCACCTGGTATAAAGTCTTTTCCCGATGCATCGGTCATTAAGTAGTCAAGGCCCCGGTATGTGGTCACGATTATTTCGTCATCGTCAATTAAGCTGTCCACTCCGCTAAGTTCGATCAAAAACCGGTTATAATTGTAAGTCTGCATGAACGAGTTTTCAAAGTGGTAGGCTGTACCATCAGGCCCTCTAAAGTTGGCCACGCAGCCTAAAGTGCGGTAGAGTTGATTATCAATACCTTCTTCCCCTGTGGGGCTGACGAAGTCTTCGGTGGTCGACTGGCCATCTAGGTCAAGGCCACGAGAGATTTTCCCTACGACTTCAATAAATTCGTATGGCTCTTTTGATAAGCTTGGATGCCATACCTCGCTCTCGCGAGCGATTTGAGTCTCCATAAGAGTTCGTTCTTGCCCATCATCAGGAAACAAAATTTTAAATTGCTCCCGCGGCCCATCATTGAAGCCCTGAGGGCATTCTGTTTTGCCTTCCGGAGTTTGATGCAAAGCCCAGTGCTTATAGTAAAGGACATAACCTATCTTGCCATCTTTCAACGCCGATGGGCCATTACCTTCAGCTGTTGCTCCATTAATGCTCAAAGCCATAGTAGCTATCACAGCAAAGAATAGGCGCGTTGAAATAGAAAGGTGAGCAAACTTTGGCGACAGATAGTGTTTCATTACAAAATCCTTGAACTGTAGTCGTTGCTGCGTATCAAAATCAGTTTAAATCGCGGTTACTTAAGTGAGGATTTCTCCCATCTCTTTGGAAGTATTGTTGCTATTCGTACCCCACGATGGCGTATCTACTCCCATAACCCTAAGGGCTGTGTAGCCGAGGCGAGCAGTGCTAGTTTTCCCGGCATCAATATGCAGCCCCGTCTTTACCCGTCCACCCGCACGGCCAGCTGTAAAAGCGGGCATGCCATCCAGTGTATGAATTCTTGCATAGCCAACATCAGTAGATCCGTAGATGAGCACATTATCAAGAAGGGTTCCATCACCCTCTTTAATCTTAGTAAAAGCACTTACGCAATCTGCCCAGGATTCCATCGCTCGACGAGTAAACCACGAAGCGGTTGGTTGGTAACCAAGTTTCGTATCCAAGGGTTCTTCATGTGTACAAGTATGGTGCGGCTTTTCATACCCGACCTTCAGGGTGGAGGTGCCTCGGGCTGCATACGACATATTGAAAACTCGGGTCTGGTCGCAGGCAAGTGCCATCACCATCAGTTCTGTCATAATACGGTGGCGAGCAGCTACTAATTCACTTTGTTTGCCGGGCTGTAATTTAATTTCGGGTGCGTTGCCCGGTATACACGCATCAATTGGCTCAGGCTTTTTAAGTCGTTGAGCGAATTGTTGTTCTAGGTGGCGGAGGCCAGTGAAGTACTGATCAAGCCGGGCTTTATCCTCCGCACCCACTTTGCGCATTAAGTCGCGGGTATCGTCCATCACGCCTGATAGTACGCTTTTGCGCACCATTACACTGGGATCAGGTGTGAAGTTTTCCGCATTGGGGTCAGGAAATTCTGGGCCAAATAAGCGCGTATAGAAAGCCATTGGCGACCATTCTGGCGCATTTGGGGTATTACTATTCTCATAACTTATAGTGTCTTTAACATCACCAGTTGCGGTGGATGTCAGTGACTTAAACCTTGTAGTGCGGCCGATCTGATTAGCAATGGTAACGTCGATAGTCTCTCCAGGAATATCTGTGTTGTCTTTTGGCGCAGTACCGGTTCTTTGTATGACCCAACCTGAGGTATGGCATAAGAGGGGCATATCATCGCGAAAAGCGGTAAAATTCGTGAATAGGTTAATGTGATCTTGGATGGGCGCGAGGGCTGAAATCTCTTCAGGTAGGTCAAAGTTAGGGCCCGTCTTTTTGGGCACAAAGACAGGTTTGTTCATACCAAGACCCCAGGACCAGGTTCCGAACCGGATAGGCATTGGCGCACCAGAAGCGAGGGCTGTTCCATTTCCATTTAGAAAACAATTTAGTAATGGCAAAGCAACAGTAACTGCACCGCCATTCAGCACACCCCTCAGGATGTTACGCCTGTTGAAGCTTTTCATAATTGTCCCCCGCACTTTAAAAAGTAGCTCGGTGATTTGTTGTAGCAGTATAAACAGTTACCACAACCTAACGTTCCACTTTATTATCTGAGCAAACTTAACACTAAGTAATACCAACTGTTAGCATTACCAAAAAGGCGTTTCGATAAGCGTATTTTTAGCCAATCAATTTTTACGCCATTCTAGTCTTTATCAATGTACGCTTTTCAACCCGAGTGATCCTTGTGATTTTAAGCGTAATTTTCGAATATTCACCCAATTACGGTCAAAAAATAGAATACTTTCCCCTTTTGTTCCCATTTTTCTGGGCGAAAGCAACTGTAAATGGCCTTCCAAGCTCTGATGCCAGATCCTGAGAGAATGATTTAAAAGGCATCCCTTAATTCAGAGCCAACCGACATCAGAATTACAGGTTTCATGAATCAATATACTGTAAAAGCAATAAACAGTATCTGGACGTATTAATCCTTCATTCCCGGAACTACCGTAACCGGTAGACCGATTTTTCCAGCGTATTTGCCCGTAACTGCTTCGACCAGGGGCCCAGGCTTTTTGCCGATGGCTGAGGATAGAATCAAGAGAGATAACTCAGAGCGTTCTTTGACCAGTTTAAGCAATTGGTCACGTCGGTTACCTTTGCGAACATAAAGATCGGGTTCGCGTCCGGTTTCTTTCAAAATACGCTGAGCGAAGATGCGCAATACTCCATCTGCATTCGCTCGGGCTTCAGCATTGGCTAACTCTTGTACGTACTTATAGTGCGTGAAGTCGTAGTCAACGTCGTACACGTATAAAAGTGCAATTTTGCCTCCAGTACTTCGGGACCGGCTACAAGCATAACTCAGGGCAGTGTCGAGTTCCGCAGTTTCATCCACTACCACTAAGAATTGACGGTTTTTCTCTGGCGCGACTGTTTTATTATTAGTAATCGGGTCTTGCTGAGATTCTGGCATCGAAACTAAATCTGCTAAGGGTTTAGAGGGTAGGGCTATAACGGTGCGTTAATAACCTGGCTCACTATCAAAACCTGCAGCTTCCCAAGCGAGAAAGCCACCTTCCATCCTTTTAATTTTACCCGTGTGGCCCGCCTCCAATGCTTTTTCAGCAGCTATGCCGCAGCGCCGTCCGCTGCGGCAGTGAAAAACTAAGTGCTTATTCCTATCATCTGGAATAGAGGTAGGGTCGAATGTTGAGAGTGGCATATGGATGGCTCCAGGAATATGCCCAACGGCCCATTCGTTTGTTTCGCGAACGTCCACAATCACAGTTTTATTAGCGTCACGCCAGTCTCTAATTTTATTAGGGCTGACATAAAAAACCTGTTCGGGTGGCAAAAAAACCATCTAGGAACATCCTTTTATTACATTGATTATATCTCTTGTGTCCGATAGGCGAGTATGATGAAACACAATTTCAGTAATTGAGAATAGCTGAGGTCTCATTTAGACTTCAGGGCGGGTAATTTGATCGCAAATTATGCAATATGCACCTGCACTGCCGTAATTTTGGACCAAAAAGAGGTGAATTGGACACTCTATCTTCGTCTTTTAGGCAAGCTTGCTAGCAGCCCTTGAATAACAGACCCGTTTTCGAAGTATCTAATACCCCAAATACAACCAAACCAAATTGCGGTTATTACTAGCATTGAGCCAACGGAAAGGGTTGATAAACCTGACAATCCCTGTCCGAATGTGCATCCAATTGACAGGGTACCTCCAAAACCCATTAGAGCACCGCCAATCACATTGTGTGGTAGATCTGAGGGGTTTGAAAATGTTTCCAAAGACAAATTTTGGGTGAATGCGGCGCAAAGAAATGAACCTATAGGCACTCCCAGAAGTGCGAAAATGCCAAAAATCGCAACAGGGTAGCCAGAAACCAAAGCAGCACTTAATGACTGGCCTAGGGGTGCAATAAAATTCAGTGCGTCGTAATTAGCCACTGCAGAGTCCCGATCGTTCAGAAAATTCACGGCAAGCCATGCAGCTGGTATAGTCAATCCAATTATTAGTCCGCCGAAAAGTTGGTCTTTAGAGGCGCGAAACCATTTGTCTTTTATAGAAATCCAGATCAACCCTCCTCCGAAAATTAATGTAAATACCCACCGGACCAGTATCCCGTCGATGCCAGGAAAAATGGCAAAGAAGCGGTCAAAGCCAGGGGCCATTAAAGTGACTGAATCTCCAAAGTCGCTCAGATAATCGTTCAGTGGCTTTAATATGCCGGATGCGGTCATGGCAGCGAAAATGCCGATCACAATGATAGTAATTAAAGATTTAAGTGAGCCTGCGCCGGTGCGCACCAATGCGCGATTGACGCATCCGCTAGCGAGACTCATCCCAAAACCAAATGTTGTTCCGCCTATAATGAGTGCCAGCCAAGAAATGCGAGGTATTAGGTAAGGCGAAGATCCAAGATTCACTAGGGCAGCGGTTTCTAGGGTCTGGGCGCCAATGATAGCGATGCCACCTGCCAGCATCCAGGTCCGCATACGCCGCCAATCCTTTGCGAACAGGATGTCGGCAACTGCGCCTACTGCGCAGAAATTCGAGGCGAAGGCCGTTACGCCAACGACAGTTCCGATGGAGAGCCCTAAAATGATTGCCAAAATTTCTGCCGATAGATACACCCGTTCAGCCCCTTATAATTTCATTTCTGTAGAGTATATTGATGAAGTTATGACACAAGACTGCATGAAGCATTCTACTGTTATCCTCGTTGATGCTAGAGGCCTTAACTGTCCTTTGCCAGTTTTGAAGTTGCGCAAAATTCTGAAGGGTTTACCACCCGGCGCGGAAGTCGAATTGCTAGCTACGGATCGCGCCGCGCTTCGAGATGTCCCAGCATTTTGTCGTGCCCACGGCCATCAGTTTGAATCCTTCGATGAGCCGGAGGCTCTGCGCTTTGCAGTTCGCAACATAGGCGTAAATTATGCCTAATTAATAACCATCGGGTAATGCCACCTGCATTGAAAACATGCAGTTTTTATAATGGTACGCCACTCGAATCTCTAGGCCACTGATTTAAATATATATTCACTGGGCTCATTTCCGGCATGGTTCTTGAATATCGGTTAGAGCGGTTGCGCACTATTTCATTTGGACGCTCCGTGAGGCTGCTTGCGCATTTTGGTTGAAGAGCTAAAGGGCGCTAGTCGGTGAATTTTCCGCGCTAGAGTGCGCGCAACATCCCGGGGGGAGAGAAAGCCATGGGCGGTGACGTATTTTTTGTACTTATGGGCGCGGTTATGGTGTTCGCCATGCACGCCGGATTCGCATTCCTTGAAGTTGGAACTGTGCGCAAACGCGCGCAGGTAAATGCTTTGGTCAAAATAATGAGCGACTTTGCGGCGTCTGCTATCGCCTACTTCTTCATTGGCTATAGTTTGGCCTACGGAGTTAGTTTTCTTGAATCCGCGCGAATTATTTCGGGCGGCGAGGGGACCGGTTTTGCTCCGCAGGGCTACGATCTGGTGAAATTCTTCTTTCTTATGACATTCGCGGCTGCCATCCCGGCAATCATATCAGGTGGGATAGCAGAGCGGGCAAGGTTTTATCCCCAGCTCATTGCTAGTTTTGTTCTTGTTGCTTTGGTTTATGCTTTTTTTGAGGGCATGGTATGGAACGGTAACTACGGCTTTCAGACAATGATGGAGAGTATGTTTGGTGCTGAATTCCACGACTTCGCTGGATCTGTTGTAGTCCACGGAATGGGCGGTTGGATAGCATTAGTTGCAGTCCTTTTGTTAGGAAATCGTAAGGGCCGCTACGGACCGGATGGTAGCGTTGTAGGTATGCCACCCTCCAATATTCCTTTTTTAGCTCTCGGTGCTTGGGCGCTATCAGTTGGTTGGTTCGGGTTTAACGTAATGAGTGCTCAATCCCTTGATGGGGTTACTGGTCTTGTTGCCGTTAATTCTCTAATGGCTATGGTCGGCGGTATTCTCTCGGCGCTATTTATTAGTAAGCTCGACCCTGGATTCGTACATAATGGTGCGCTTGCTGGGCTCGTTGCTGTGTGTGCAGGATCGGATGTTATGCATCCGATTGGCGCACTTATTACCGGGGTTCTTGCTGGTATGTTGTTCGTGTGGTCGTTTAATCTTTGCCAAAACAAATTGAAAATCGATGACGTGCTTGGGGTATGGCCTTTACATGGACTTTGTGGGGCCTTGGGAGGCATTCTTTGTGGTGTCTTTGGACTCGAAGCCCTTGGAGGTATGGGGGGTGTTACCTTCATGGCGCAACTTGGCGGAACCATAATTGGAGTGGTGATTGCACTGGTAGGTGGATTTGTAGTTTATGGTGGAATCAAAGCCGCAATGGGTATTCGTCTTTCCGAGGAAGACGAGTTTAGAGGCACGGATCTTGCGATCCACCAAATTTCGTCAACACCAGACGAAGACATCGTCCGTTAAATCGGCACTCATAAAGCTCAAAAGGGCGGGGGGAAACCTCCGCCCTTTTTTATTTATTTAAAGCAAATGCGACGTATCTGAGTTTTCTATATCGCGGTATCGGTACTGCAGTGCGAGCATTGTCGCCTTTACCGGCCGAAGGGAAAGGCCGACTAAAATTGCTATGAAGGTTGGCCAAAGCACAAAGTGAAACCAAATTGGTGGTGTGTATTTGAGGTCGACGATTAGCGCCAAACCGGCTGTTATCAAGCATAGTGGTAGGATTATGAAAAAAGCCGGACCATCGCCGGTATCTTGTCCTTCAAAGCTAATTCCACATGCTCGACAGCTTGAAGTAATACGGATATATCCCTCGAATAATGGTCCCTTACCGCAGCGCGGACATCGCGCAGCAAGGCCCGCATATACAAGTGGCACTGCTCTTTTTTTTGATTCCATAGATTTCTAGTTTAGCCACTAAAGGTGCGAACCGGCAGGGCGAGCAGCCAATAGACCCATACAAACAAGAAAAGCCACACCACATCCACGAAATGCCAGTACCATGCGGCTGACTGAAATCCGACATGTTTGTGCGGTTTGAAGTGGCCCTTAGCAGCGCGAAAGCCGCATACAATTAGGAATACCGTTCCGACAAAAACGTGGAAACCATGGAAGCCTGTTGCAAGGTAGAAAGTAGATGGATAAATGCCCTCGGTCAGGCTGAATTCAGCATGGACATACTCAAACGCCTGTAGACCTAGGAAAATTGCGCCCAGCGCTGCCGTAAGGAAGATCCAGCGAGCGGCGGCTTCGTTATTTCCTTCCTCAATAAATAAGTGTGCTCGTGTCACCGTCCCTCCAGATGTCAGCAATATGACGGTGTTGTAAAAAGGTAGTTCCCAGGCGTCCAGTGGTGTGATGTTTGCGGGCGGCCATTGCAGTGTTGTGGTCGAGAACCCTGTAGCATTATGAAAAAAAGCCCAAAAAAATGCGACGAAGAACATCACTTCAGAAGCTATAAACAGGACCATCCCAAAACGCAGGCCGTCATTAACGGGCTCTGTGTGTGCTTTTTGCACTACGGACTCTTTCACCACATCGCGCCACCAGAAGACCATTGTAAGGATCACGAGAGCAAATCCAGGGATAAGTGTGATCACTCCTAAATCTTCCATTCCAAAGACAGGCACTTCATGGAAGTACAAAATTGCGCCGAGAGCTAGGACTAGAGCACCGAAGGCTCCAAGTGCAGGCCAGGGGCTTGGGTCAACCATGTGATAAGGGTGTTTGGCTTGGGCGCTCATGGAAACGGTCCTTTTGGTTCTCTAATTGATTGGCGCAGCGAGGCTGGCCTGGGCGCTCTCTTCCTGCATCATGTCTTCAAGAGAGCGAAAAAAAGTATACGACAACGTAATAGTGCGGACTTCATTGGTTGTATGGTTTTCTATAATTGCCGGGTCTACAAAAAATGAAACAGCCATATCGACTGCTTCTCCTGGCTGAAGCGTTTGCTCTTGGAAACAAAAACAATCAATTTTGTTGAAGTACAGTCCAGTCTTTTCGGGAGTGACATTAAACGTAGCGGTTCCTGTTGTGGGGACATCGGCAGTATTCCTAGCTACGTATTGTATTGTACTGGTTTCCCCAATGTTGAGTGTAACTGAATCAACAGCGGGGTAAAAATCCCACGGCAACGATTTGTCGACGTTTGCATCAAGCCTCACAGTCACGGCAGTATCTGTGGCTACAGTTGTGTTGGTGGAAGCGATTTGCGTTGTGCCATCAAGGCCAAGAGCGCGGCAAAATGCGTCATAGAAAGGAACAAAAGCGAATGACAAGCCCACCATGCTAGCTACTACGGTAAGTGCACCAGTGGCTATCCGGGTATTGCGTCTTCTCAATTCACCTTTTTCCATTAATTTAGGCCCCCTTAAGGCAGATGAGGTCACGCTTCACTCTGCAGGGTGAGCGGCGTGTTGCTCATCAGCGAGCGGTGGTTCTTCAAAAGTATGGAAAGGTGCTGGAGAAGGCACAGTCCACTCCAGCGTATCAGCGCCTTCGCCCCATGGATTAGCTACCGATTTTTCTCCTCGCCTCATGACATAGACCGTCATAATTAAGAAAAACACTGTGGAAGCGCCGGCAAGATAGGATCCATAGCTTGATACCAAATTCCAGCCGGCAAAGACATCAGGATAGTCTATATAGCGACGTGGCATGCCAGCTAGGCCTAAGAAGTGCTGTGGAAAGAATGTCACGTTTACGCCAATAAAGGTTGTCCAAAAATGAAGTTGGCCCGCCCATTCCGGATATCGGCGGCCTGTCATTTTGTCAAACCAATAGTAAAATGCAGCGAAGATTGAGAAGACAGCGCCAAGGGATAGCACATAGTGAAAGTGTGCGACGACATAGTAGGTATCGTGCATGGCTATATCCATACCTGCATTCGCCAGAACGACGCCGGTGACGCCGCCGATCGTGAATAGGAAAATGAAGCCCACAGCCCAAAGCATTGGTGTCCGAAACGAAATAGATCCGCCCCACATTGTTGCGATCCAGCTAAAGATTTTGATACCCGTGGGCACTGCTATGGCCATGGTCACAGCGATGAAATAAGCACGATAATTAACGCCCATACCGACGGTGTACATGTGGTGTGCCCATACTACAAAGCCAACAATACCAATTGATGCCATAGCGTAAGCCATAGCTAAATAACCGAAAACTGGTTTGCGGGAGAACGTTGCTACTATGTGGCTGACAATTCCAAATCCCGGAAGAATCATAATGTACACTTCAGGATGACCGAAGAACCAAAATAGATGCTGCCATAACAACGGATCGCCGCCTCCACGTGGATCAAAGAAGGCTGTGCCGAAATTACGATCAGTTAGCAGCATTGTTAAAGCGCCTGCCAAAACTGGAATCGCGAGTAGTAATAAAATTGCGGTAATCAATGTTGCCCATACAAAGAGAGGCATTTTATGCATAGTCATGCCAGGGGCACGCATGTTCAAAATAGTGGTGATGAAATTAGTGGCGCCCAGGATTGAAGAAGCTCCAGCCAAGTGTAGTGACAAAATTGCAAAGTCCACACTCATATCTGGTTGCCCGGCTAGGCCGGAAAGGGGGGGGTATAGCGTCCACCCTGTGCCTGCGCCTTGACCCGCTACCATAGATAGGATCAGCAATATTAGGGCAGGCGGCATAAGCCAGAAGGAAATATTATTCATGCGCGGAAAGGCCATGTCGGGTGCGCCGATCATCATGGGCATCATCCAGTTTCCGAATCCGCCGATTAGGGCAGGCATCACAACAAAGAACACCATTAAAAGGGCGTGAGCAGTAACTAGAACATTGTAAAAATGCTTATCTGTGATGAATTGCAATCCGGGTTCCATCAATTCCATCCGGATCATAATTGAGAAGGCTCCGCCAGCCAGAGATGACACCACGGCAAACACCAAGTACATGGTGCCAATATCTTTGTGATTAGTTGAATTTAGCCAACGCATGATTCCGGTCGGATGGTGGTCGGCGTGATCGTGGCTATGGTCGGCGTAAGTTGCGGCGCTCATGAACGTTCTTCTCCAAAATTATGTGACCATATTTTATAGACTAGCGGACAATAGCTACTTGGGTATCCAAGGTCGGTTCGATTCCTGCCTGTTGCTGATCGACATACTGTTCAAACTTTTCCTTGCTTACTACATCCACTACGATGGGCATTAAAGAGTGCTCAACGCCGCACAGCTCAGAACATTGTCCGTAGTAGCGCCCTTCCTGTGTTACTCGGGTCCAAGTTTCGTTTATGCGCCCAGGCATATTATCGAGCTTTACGCCAAATGCGGGCACTGCCCAGGCATGGATCACGTCGTTTGACGTGAAGAGAATGCGTATAGTGGTGTCAACAGGCAGCACGACGTGAGTATCGGTTTCGAGCTGACGGTATTGGCCAGCGGAAATATCAATCTGATCTTCTGGAAGTGGAAGAGAGTCGAATGAAATGCCGTAGTCTGGCAGTTCGTAGGACCAGAACCACTGGTTACCAGTCACTTTAATTGTCATGTCGGCTTCTTCAACTCGGTCCATGTAATAAAGCAAACGGTAGGAGGGAATTGCTATCACGACTAATATCAGTGCTGGTACTACCGTCCATATAACTTCAATCAGACTATTGTGTGACCATTTAGCGGGAACCGGATTCGCCTTTTCATTGAATCGGAAGATGCATATCAAAAGCAATATCAGAACAAATACCGAGATGGCTGTGATAACCCACATAAGTAACGTATGAAAATCCACTAACCTTTCAGCAACAGGCGTCACTGGGTTCTGGAAGCCAAGCTGCCAGGGTACAGGAAATGATGGGGTGGGCATTTGCTCGTACTCGGCAGAAACGCCGGGCTGGGCAAAAAATATATTTGAAAGGGCGATGGTAATCGCCAGGGTCACACGACTCACACTTAATCTCCATATTGCGGCCTGCAGGCGGCCAATCGTTTAAGCGTCTAGGCCAGGAGGTTCAACCAATATCTAACAGGCTTTGAAATATTATGCTGCATCCGATGACTTAAATAGTCAGTTCAAGGCCAACCTCATACGCCCGAGCGCGAGACTAACTCAACGTTTCCAGCCCGTAAAGCCGTGAAGGTGGCCGTTAATAGGGTTCAACAGGGGTTTCCCGCAAGCCCAGCCTCGGCTACAAAAGCTACTTTNATGCCCTTTTTCCGACCTATANATCAAAGGTNGGCNTAATATGTAAGGTGTTCCGTGCCAGAGANTGACANCAACCAATCNTCTATCCGCAGAAAAGCNCNGCGCTTGCGAATCATTCTTTTTGGCGTGGCGGTCGCTTCCGTGTCNTTGTTCATGTATGTCAGTTTTATTGTGAAGACGGCAATTAAGGGNCCCTGAGGTCTTCNNTNCATGAAATTTATTNTTACTGAAAATTTAACATGACTGCATCAGCAATTCTTCCGCACATCAACGCTGCCCTAAATGCTACATCTACGATTTTAATAGTGATCGGATTTTTTCTGATACGTAATGGGCGGCGATCAGCACATAAAAAAGTTATGATCTCCGCCATCATTGTTTCGGCAGTATTTCTTGTTTTTTACCTTATCTATCATTTCAACGCACCGGTCTTTGTATTTCCGGGTACCGGTTGGACTATTCCCGTTTACTACACCATTCTTATAAGCCACGTGATTTTGGCAACAGTTGTGACTCCAATGGTTGGAGTGACAGCATGGAGAGCGTTAAACGGTTCGTTTGATCGCCACAAGGCGATCGCCAGATGGACTTTGCCTATTTGGTTATACGTAACTGTGACCGGGGTGATGATTTATGTCACCCTTTATCACATTTACCCTACTAGTCCTTGATTAGGCTTCTGGAGAATTTCTACTAGTGTATGTATTAAGACCGGCTAGTGAGAAGGGCAAAGAACTCTGGATTGGTATTAATGGGCGATAAAAAAACTTTTAAGAGCGCAATTACGCCACTGGTCGATTCATCGGTGGACGGGGTAATAGGTAAAAAATTTACTGGCTATCTTGCCAGTGAGCTTAGGGGGTGGGTGATTCTTCCCCTTGCAGCACTCGGTTTGGCTGGCTTTATGGCATTGCTTTTGGCTGTAGCGCGGGTTCCGGGGGCTGAGTTTTTACTACCTTGGACCGGGCAAACATTTTTTCAGAAAGGGCTTGTGGCACACGTAACATTTGCTTTTGTTGTCTGGTACATGGGAGTGCATGGTGCCATGAGCGTGATGGCGACATCTGAGTGTGCAGAACGCCTGGGTGTGCAAGCAGGGCCAGTTAGTGAGGTTGTTGGTAAAACAGCTATTTATGGAGCAACTCTTAGCCTTTTTATGATGCTGATCCCGGCTATTGCGGACTTGGGTGAGCCCTCGCTGAATAACTATATCCCGGTGCTTGTGCATCCTTTGTTTTATATGGGTCTTGGTACTTTAGCTGTGTGCCTGTCGCTACTGGTGCTCCGGCTTCTGGCAATGGTTGTAAGGATGCGCGAGGTCGAGGCTTCAGTCTTTGGCATTGCTGCAGCCGGAATTATTTATCTAATTAGCTTAATTTGTGTAGTCGCGGCTATCATGACTATCCCCCAGAATGCAGGTGTGGTTGGCACGAATGAGTACATTATGTGGGGCGGTGGGCATGTGCTGCAGTTTGCCAATACTGTCCTGATGCTGTGTGCGTTTTATATACTCTCTCGTATCACTTTGGGGGAAACGCCGATCAAGGACATATGGTTTAAAGTAATGGTGCTGATCATGGTAGCGGGTGCTGCTACTGGACCATTTATGTACCTTATCTTCCAGGCGGGCGATCCAACACAGCGAATGGCATTTACTTACTTATACTGGTTTGCCCTTTCGGGTCCTTCAGCTGTCATATTATTGAGCTTTATCGTCCTTCTTTACAAACACCGCATTGATTTAATTAACAGCGCTCCGGAGGCCACGGGAATGGTGGTAGCCCTTGGATTGTTTGCTTTTGGGGGCCTTATCGGTTTTTTTGAGGGATCAGTAGATACTAGAACGCCGAGTCACTACCATGCCATGTTGATTGCTGTCACTCTTGGCTTCATTGCGCTCTATTTCGCACTTTTTTTGCCCTTGATAGGTATTCAGGTGGCTAATCCTAGGTTGCGAACGAGTATTTATCTATTGCTTGGTGGAGGCCAGTTTCTGCATTCTCTGGGGCTTTATTTGGCTGGAGTTGACGGCGTAGTTCGTAAAACGGCGGGGGTTGCTCAGGGTTTGGACAGTCTCTGGAGGGTCGCTACTATGTCCATTATGGGCTTGGGCGGCGTTATCGCAGTGATTGGCGGTGTTATCTTCATTGTGCTGGCGGGGCGAATGCTGTTAGCAAGAGACAGCAGGAGTATAAAGGCAACGCAATGACAGCCGCTGACTCTGAGTTAGTAGCTAAAGTCGATTAGATAGGATTGAGTTAAACAGTCTATGCAATTTCGTTCTTACATCGAGCTTATGAAACTCCGGATAGGCTTCTTGATCGCAGTGAGCGCTATGGCGGGTTATGCTGCCGTCGCACCGCAGGTCAATGCGTGGCAGCTTGTTGTACTATTTTTGGCGATGTTGCTTGGCTCGTCTGGCTCCGCTGTTTTCAATCAGTTTTATGATCGTGATATTGATGGTCTCATGCCGCGCACAGAGAAGCGGCCTCTAGTCACAGGCACTGTGCAGGACGCCAATCGAGCTTTGTGGTTTGCAGGCACGCTACTTATATCGGGTTGTGTTATCGCGCTTCTATCGTTCAATTGGGTTGTGTCGCTACATCTTTTTCTTGGCGCTTTTGTATACGGCTTTGTGTACACGGTGTGGCTTAAGCGCCGGCACTGGAGCAACATTATAATAGGCGGCGCTGCGGGAAGCTTTGCGGTTTTGGCAGGCGCGGCAGCGGTAGATCCGAATATCTGGTTATTACCGACATTGATGGCCATCACTCTGTTTCTATGGACACCCTCTCATTTCTGGGCTCTCGCGATTCTTATTAAGGACGACTATGCCAAGGCTGGAGTTCCTATGCTTCCTGTTATTTCCGGTGATGCAGTTTGCGCTAAATGGATTTTTGCGAATACGGTGGCGTTGGTAATTTCGGCCTTTCTGCCGTTGGCGTTCGGCCAGCTGGGTTGGATTTACGCTATAATTTCGACCGGATTTGGTGCTCGTTTTTTGTGGCTGAACTGGAAGCTTGTGCTTGATCCGACGAAAAGTGTAGCGCGCCGGAACTTTCTGTTCTCTATGCAGTACCTAGGGGGTGTATTTTCGGCAGTTGTGATAGATAAGCATCTACCGTTGTCGGCACTTGGTCTTTAAATCTCAGTTTAAATCAACCGCAAATTTCTTTAAATCTGAGAGTTCTAGGTGCTCAAGTGCACCCTCATGAGTTGCTGCTAGAACAACTTTGGGCGCTCTATCCGACTTTAATGCTTCTTGCCAGCGTAGGGCACAAAGGCACCATCTGTCTCCGGGCTTGAGCCCTCTGAAGCCGTAGTCTGGAATCGGAGTCGACAAATCATTACCAGCATGTTTGCTAAAGGAGAGAAACTCATCAGTCATCACAGCGCAGACCGTGTGAGAACCCCTATCTGTCGGCCCTGTATTACAGCATCCATCGCGAAAAAATCCGGTCATCGGATCGACCGAGCAAATAATCAGCGATCCGCCTAATACATTCCGGGCTGGCCGCTGTGGTTCGCTCATATCTCGCATGTGCGTCCTCCTGATATTCTAGATAACAAATATTTCTGGGCATGTCGCCTAGATCGTAGTTTGCACAAACCTCACTATCGCGCCAAGGTAAGGTTAGGGAAACCAAAGAAAGATAAGTTTTGTGAAATATCGGACCGTCATGACATTAGCCGAGCACTCCTTGGCAACTAACAGGTGAGTGGTGCAATGAGCAAGAATCTATGGATTACCGGCGCCGGTAAAGGTATTGGCCGGGCCACTGCTCTAGAGTATGCCCGCTGCGGGTGGTCCGTTGCTGTAAGCGCCCGCACAGAAACGGATCTAGAGTCTTTGATTGAATCAGCAATACAGAAGGGATTTTCTGGCCGCATTGTTTCCTACCCGGCAGATGTGACTGATCAGGATGCCATGAAGCGAACGTTCAAAGCGGTCGAACAGGATATTGGTGCCCTGGATCAAGTTATACTGAATGCTGGCACCCATATGCCCAGCTCGGCAAAAAAAATTAGCACTGATTCCTATCGCGCATTACTCGAGATAAACGTAATGGGTGCTGTTAATGGATTATCCGCGGTAATTCCCGTATTTATTGATAGAAAGCGAGGGCATGTCGGTGTTGTGGCATCTGTTGCAGGGTATAGTGGTTTACCACTTGCTGGTGCTTACGGAGCAAGCAAGGCTGCTTTGATCAATATGTGTGAGTCCTTGAGGCCTGAGCTGGAGGCGGAGGGTGTTGGCTTGTCGGTGATCAATCCCGGCTTCGTGCGTACGCCATTAACGGCGAAAAACAAGTTTCCTATGCCGTTTCTTATCGATGCAGATGTGGCTGCGCGCCAAATCTATTCCGGTATGATCAAGGGAAAATTTGAAATCGCTTTTCCTAGATCTTTTGTTATCATTCTCAAGATTTTGCGAATGTTACCCTATGGTATTTATTTTCCACTGATCAAAAAGGTGACCGGCGTATGATTGCAATTCGTTCTGTCGGCCCAGCCGACTCTTATATTAAGTTTTATGAAGCATTGAGTCATGAGTCTATCGACAAGATCGTGGATGTAGCGACTCCAGACATTCATTTTTGTGATCCTTTTAGTGATGTCACTGGTATCGAGGCGTATAAGAATATTTTGGTGCGTATGTTGAAAACCATGCCGGATGCCAAGTTTAAGATCAGTCACCAGGCCGTTGATGGAGATACATGCTTCTTACGTTGGCGCATGGATGCCACCTTTCGTGGTGCGCAATGGGTTATCCAGGGTATGAGCGAACTAAAATTTGCGCCCGACGGAAAGGTCTGCGAGCATATCGATCATTGGGATGCGGGCTCTCAGTTTTACGAACGACTACCACTGTTAGGTGTTATACTTAGGTTTCTCAAGCGCCGTGTCTCGGGTGCTCATTAGCAGTCCGTGTAGCTAGTGAGTCAATTCGTTTGCGTATGATATTGTGACGCCTGGATGTGATCGGAAATTTCCATATCATTAGAATTGTCACGATCTTTAGTGCTACAGGAACTAATGAATATGCAACCGCAACCGCAAGAATAGCGTGCGAATCATTTTCACCGGTCGGCGAAAAATCAAATGCATCGAGCACAGGAAAAATGATTCCAACAGCGAGCGCAAAAGCGAGTTTTGTGGACATACTCCATAATGCAAAGAATAGTCCCGCTCGTTGTCTACCTGAACGCAAGGTATCGTAGTCTACGACATCGGCTTGCAGTGCTGGTGGTAAGGCGAGGTCGGCGCCAAGGGCTATTCCTGTCACAACGCAAATAGTGCCAAACGCAAAAAGTTGTCCGGGCCCCAAGAGGGGCACCCAAACAAAGGCCAAGCAGGCCAAAGCCATGGCTAGGCACCAGATGCGGTGCTTTCCCCAGCGCCGACTAAATGACAGCCAGATTGGAATCGCAATAACTGCGCTAAAGAAATAGACCAAGGTGAGAATGCCGCGTTCGGTCAGGTTCGCGTTTAGACCATGCTCCAGATAGAGGAGAAATAAAGATGCGGGAATGCCAGTGGCTAAGCCATTGATAAACCATGCCGTGACCAGTCTCGAGAAGGGTCGATTACTGACTACGCGGCGAATTTCAGCTAAGACTGAGCTGGTTGATGTGTGGGTTTTCTTTAGCTGACTACGTGGTGCGATATCAGGCACATGCCAAAGCATAATTGCTATAAGTGGTCCACCAGCGAGCACTGCCATCCAGGACATTGCGGTGTAGCCATCCTGTTCGGTTCCGCCCAACCCAGAGACGATTGCCGGCACTGCTCCGGCGGCTAATATCCCAATAAGCATCATGCCTTCACGAGCTGAGGTGATGCGTGTGCGTTGGTGGTAGTCGCTGGAAATTTCAGCTCCCCACGCTGTGTAGGGTATTTGAACTAGTGTCCAGCCCACATAAAGCATTACGGACCAAAGTATGAAATATTCGACTGTTACATTGGTCGGTGGTTGAAACAGCTGAATCATTGCTATGCCGCCGATGATCGCGCCGCCAACAATCCATGGCTTACGGCGTCCCCAGCGCGTTGTATAGCGGTCACTTAATATGCCTACAAACGGATCTACTAAAACATCGATGCTGCGAGCGATAAGAAGTGCGAGTCCCGCGGCAGACAGTCCTAGGGCTGTTCCGTAAAATGCAGGCAAAAATACTAGAGCTGGGATCATAGGCATCGCCAGAGCAAAACCAGGAAGCGAATAGGCTACCAAGCGTCCGAGTGGTATGGATTTAGCTTCTTTTGATGGCAAGCTCATTGATGGACTAATTTAAATTGACCGACATTGATTGCATTAGCGCGAAATCCACCTTCACAGTAGGCCAGGTACATCTCCCACATACGGCGGAACCTATCATCGAACCCCAAGGGTTCGATTGTATTCCATGCCCCTAAGAAACTATCTCGCCAGTGCTTAAGTGTATGTGCGTAGCTTTCGCCAAACATTGTCGCACTTTCGAATTGTAGTCTTGCTTGATCAAATTGTACTTTTAGTGCTTCTATCGACGGAAGCATTCCGCCGGGGAAGATGTACCGCTGTATGAAATCTGCACTTTGACGATAATTGTCAAAGCGTTCTTCAGAGATCGTGATGATTTGTAGAGCAGCAGCCCCGCCACTGGTCAGGCGTTCTCGAATCATATCAAAATAGCGGGGCCAATTTGGTTCTCCTACAGCCTCAAACATTTCAATGGATGCAATCCTATCAAAAGTACCGCCGATATCCCGGTAATCTTGAAGCCGCAATTCCACTTTATCAGAGAGGTCAGAGTTTTGTATACGCTCGGAGGCGAACTTAAGTTGTTCCTTCGAAAGAGTAAGACCTGTAACTCTGCAGCCATAAAATTTTGCTGCGAATTCAGCAAACCCTCCCCAGCCACAGCCGACTTCTAAGACATGGTGTTCTGGTCGTAATTCCAAAAGTTCAGCGATACGCCGGTATTTTTCAAACTGTCCCTCAGACAGAGGCTGGTTTTGCCGTGCAAAATAAGCAGATGAATAGGTCATGGTTGGGTCAAGCCATTGCTGATAAAAATCATTTCCCAAATCATAGTGGGCAGCGACATTACGCCGGCTACCATTCCTGCTATTTGGCCTCATCAGATGGTTCAAACGGTTCCACATTTTGTGGCTAAAACTTTGCAGTTTTCGGCCATTCCAGTTTTGATTATTTAGAGCTGCTAGTTCTATGACATTGGAAATCTCGGGGCTTTCCCAATCGCCATCTAAGTAGGATTCAACAAATCCGAACTCGCCTTGAGTAAGAAACCGGCGTATTGCTCGAAATCTCACGATTTTTATGATTGCATGCGGTGTGCTCGTGTTTTTTCCCTGTAATTCGTATTGAGAACTATCAGGCATTATTATGGTCAGTCTTCCAGCATCAAGTTGACTAACAATACCAATCCATTTTTGAATGAATTGATTACCAGATGATGAGAGTTTGTGTGGAGCAACTTCATTCATTTTCGTCTCATAACCTAATATTCATGTCGTGGTTTTTGTTTTTTTAACAACCATGGTAACCGGATTGGCTGGCGGCTCAGTATGATGGACTAGGGGCACACCTTTTACCCATAGTTTTAAGGCCTCCCAGTGAATGCCACCTATAACTTTTATTGGCATGAGCGGAAACCGCGCCAATGTTTTGATCAGTTTGGCTGATGATATAGCTTTTCGAATCCCGCTGAATGAAGCATCAAGTATTGCGCCATCTCGATTTGTTTCATGGATGGCAACCGAAATATCATCAGACGGCGGCCGAATACGAAAGTTATAGGTCATATCCATGTCTAAAAACGGCGAGACGTACATTTTTTTCTCGCAGGATTGATGAATGGCTTGCGTCCTGTCATAGTCCAAAACAGGGATAAGATATGTATGGCGCTCTCTGAATGTATTGTTCACCTCATACAGAATAGCTACAAGTGTTTCCGCACCGTCGACTTGTTGATAGCAAAAATAGACGCTGAGAGGGTTAAACACATACCCAAAAATTCGCGGGTAACAGAGTAGTCGGATTGGCCCACCTGATAATTCTATTTTAGCGTTTCGCAAATGGCTCTCAACCCAATCCCGCAAGGATTCACCAGTTCCAGGGCCGTGGTCACTGTCATAAAAACTCAATAAGTTAAATCGATTGTGCGAAAACCCTACAGTACCTTTTGATATGGATGGTAGTTCATCCAAGTCTATTAGCATCGAAAAAACACGAAATATAAGCTGATGCCGTTTGGGCCGATAGCGCCTGTGCATCACACTGCCTTCGTATATGCAGGATTTGTAAACTTTAGTCACGCAGCCGCTCGGGGTGCTTGAGTGATAATAATCCTGTTCGATTCATGTTTAATCGACCAAGGCCTTTTGCCTCCACCAAGTGCTTCGCCGACCGCAAGGCCAGCTTGCACACCATCTTCGTGAAAGCCGTGTCCGAAATATGCTCCACAAAACCAGGTTCGATTTAGGCCCTGTAAATCCCAAAGTCTTTTTTGGGCGCTAAGTGCGGCATGACTAAATATAGGATGTTCATAATCAAAGGATTTTATAAAATGCTCTGGTTTTGGTTTGCGGTGGGGGTTCAGAGTCACAAACACTGGAAAACGATCATCTATATTTTGTAGAAGATTCATCCAGTAGGTTAGGCTCACAAGGCCGGATTCCGTATTGTTGTCATCTGCGATGTAATTCCAACTCGCCCAGGCTTTCCGGCGCTTAGGCATAAGGGCCGTGTCCGTGTGAAGGACCGCAGTGTTGCTTTCATACTGAATTGCACCAAGTATCTCGCGCTCCTGATGAGAACTGTCGCTCAGTATTGCTTGTGCCTGATCGCTGTGAGTAGCAATGACCACATGGTCGAAGCGTTCAGAACTTCCATTAGCAAGTTTCAATTCTACGTATTCTGGATGGCGGTGAATCTTGGCAACTGAACATTTCAAGCGAATGTTATTCTTAAAGTCTTCTGTTAGCCGCTTTACATAAGCTTGACTTCCACCGCTCACTGTCCGCCATTTTAGGCGGTTTTTGGGATTTAACTCCAGAAGGCCATGATTATCGAAAAATCGTATGAAAGACGTTAGTGGATAATCGAGCATATTTTTAGAGGATGCTGACCATATAGACCGGCCTAGCGGAAGGAGATAGTCGTACATAAAAGACTCTGAGTACCCATTGTTTGACAAATATTTGCCTATTGTCAGTGTATTATTCTGAGCTTGTAAGCCGTTGTGGGTGGCTTCGCGGAAAAATCGCATAATGTCTATGACCATATTCCAAAATCGCGGTCTTAACAGATTACGTTTTTGAGCGAACATTGCGCGCAGGCTGTGGCCAGAGTACTCGAAGGACCCTCTATCGACTGAGGCCGAAAATGACATGTTGCTTGGCTCAGTCGCCACACCTAAATACTGAAACATAGCTGTTAGATTTGGGTAGGTAGTTTGATTGTAAACTATAAATCCCGTATCTACCGGAACTATTCGGTTTTGCATTCGCCAGCGGAAAGGAACATTTACTGTGTTGCAGTGTCCACCGATCCAATTGGCCTTTTCAAATATTTCGACGTGATGTTTTTGGTTCAACAACCAGGCAGCGGACATGCCCGAAATTCCAGTACCTACAACTGCAATACGAAGCCGATTATTGTTGATTGACGATACTTTAGTTTTCACGGGGAGCTCTATTTGATTTTTGTTTGAATAAGCAGGCAATTAAACACTTAAGCCATTGAGGTATATGGTGCCGGATAACGGATTCGAACCGCTGACCCCCTGATTACAAATCAGGTGCTCTACCAACTGAGCTAATCCGGCGTTAATGGAATGCGTCTTCACTCAAAGCGGCGCGAAGATAGGGCTAAGGGCTAAAAAGAGCAAGTTAGCCGGGAATAGAATTATATCTATCATTCTATGTTTCAGGTGACTGGCGGGCTTTTTCGTACATGGCGATGGCTGCTGCATTAGAAACATTAAGGCTTTCCATATCGCTACTTATGGGTAGCGAAGCAACGTAATCGCAGTTCTCGCTTACAAGACGGCGCAGTCCTTTACCTTCAGCACCAAGAACAAGCACGATGCGTCCTCTCAAGCGAATATCCGACAACTGCTTAGGTTCTCCTAGGGAAAGACCTACTACCCAGAAACCAGCTTCTTTGAGTTCTTTTAGGGCTCGCACTAAATTAACCGCCTTTACGTAGGGTACTTTGTCAAGTGCACCGGAGGCAGCTTTGGCCATAGCTCCAGTTTCATCGGGAGCATGCCTGTTAGGAGCGATAACAGCGCAACATCTGAAAGTGGCGGCAGAACGTAATACTGCGCCAATATTATGTGGATCAGTGATTTGGTCTAACGCGATAACACAAGCCTCAGGATTTATAGAGGCCTTTGTAATGATCTCTGAGAGTTCATATTTTATAGGCCGTGTGAGTATTGCGATGCCCTGATGAACTTTTTCCGCACCCACAATTGTGTCGATTTCAGCACGCTCTGCATTTTTCATATGAGCGAGCATCTGCCGCTGCACTAATTTATCCTTATTTAGCTTAGCAGCGGCGTCTGGTGTGGCGATAAGGCGCATAATTTTGCGTTGCGGGTTCGATAGCACAGCGGCTACAGCATGGTGCCCATAGATCCATAACTCTTCTGAGGGTCGTTGTGGTTTTGTGTCTTTATGATCCCGTCTGCTGTCGGGGCGCCGGGCAGAGTGTATGCTGCCATGGGAGCGCTGCGGTCGCTTATTATTGGACATATTAAAGAAACCTTGTTTGGGGCAGGCCTAAAGGTTTGAATTCACGTTGACAAGCTGAAGCCAAAATCTTACTTGGTGGCCGTCTAAATAAAAGCTAATTCACTAAGTAATTCCTTGGGTTGCGGAGGGGTGGCCGAGTGGTTAAAGGCACCAGACTGTAAATCTGGCCGCGTAGCGTACGAAGGTTCGAATCCTTCCCCCTCCACCAATAAGGCAAAGAATAAGGACGAAGTGCCTTTATTTTGTTAGGGTGCTAAGTCGGTATGCGGGAGATATTACTGATACAGGGCGGGTGTAGCTCAATGGTAGAGCAGAAGCCTTCCAAGCTTACGACGAGGGTTCGATTCCCTTCACCCGCTCCATTCGTCAGCCAAAATTGACGTTTTGAGGCAGTACGGCCTAGTTACAGCATTAAATTGATTGGAATTGAAATGTCGAAAGAGAAATTTGAGCGGAATAAGCCTCACTGTAATATTGGGACTATTGGTCACGTTGACCATGGTAAAACGTCGCTGACTGCGGCTATC
>PASS01000020.1 GCA_002712165.1 Fidelibacterota bacterium | reverse complement strand
CTTTAACTGACTTCTACCAATATGGTGTTGATAATGGAATCGTACTCCTTTCAGCTCCTGGTTCCGCTGTTGATGAAACATACGATGGTCCTGGACTTGCGAATGGAGGTACATATGATTGGGTTGCATGCAATCCAGTTGATACTGATGGTGACGGTTTTACAGGAACCTGTGATGGTCTTCCTGAATTTGATAATGATTGTAGCCTTTGTGTTGCAAATCTTGGAACCTGGTTACCTGATCAATCAGAAAATGGAACTAATAGTGGTTCCTATGATGATAATCAATCATTATGCATTACAAATAGTTCAGGGCAATGCAGTTGGATTATACATTACTCTGAATTTTTAACGCCTGAACAAGGTGGCGGCGGCGGCGGCGGCGCAACTACTTATGCTGATTTTACTTCTACTATAACAGCAACGTTACAGAATCCATTAATTACTGGAAGTGCAGGTGTTGATATTAGACTAGAGAAAAATCCACCACCTGAATAATTAGGAGAATAAATATGAGTAATTTCAATCCATCTTTTTCTAAAATAGGCGATATATTAGTTCATCTAAATATTATTACACCTGAGCAATTAGAAACGGCTCTATCAGAACAAAAAAATAGTAATGAAAAAATTGGAAATATTTTAATTTCTCAAGGAGTCATTTCTGAAGATGACCTAGTTAAGGCGTTTTCCCAACAACAAGGACATAGATCAATTTCTGAAGAAGAAATGCTGAAAATTGATCAATCTATTGTCGCAATTCTTCCTGAAGATTTTGCTAAAGAAAATAATGTTTTAGCATTGAGAAAAAAAGATGATTATTTAGCTATTGCAATGGAAGATCCGGAAGATTTATCAACATTAGATGCAATACGAAAATTAACAAATCTCAATCCTGAAATACTAGTTGCAGGAAAAAGTTCAATTGAATCAGCAATAGAAATATTATATGATAAAGTTAGAAAAAGTGGTGAAGTGGATAGTGCAGTAGCTAAAATTACAATTGTAAAAGGTGATGAAGAAGATGGAGATGAACTCGATCTTGGTACAGAACAAGTATCAGCGGAGGATGCTCCATTTGTAAAGCTTGTAAATCTAATTCTTACAGAAGCTATTAAGGAAAATTCTACAGATATTCATATTGAACCTGGAAGAGATAATGTTGAAGTTAGGATTAGAGTAGATGGGGTTTTAATAAAAATTATGTCTCCTCCTATTGATGCTTTAAATGGAATTGTTACTAGATTGAAAATTTTATCAAAGCTTAATATAGCGGAACATAGACTTCCTCAAGATGGAAGAATGAAAATTAGAATGACCGATAAAGAAATTGATGTAAGAGTTTCAATTCTACCAACTGTTCATGGTGAAAAAGTTGTTTTAAGGCTATTGGGAAGCGGTGGTAAAAAACTCACTTTAACAAATCTAGGATTTCCTGAATCAAAACTTCAAACTTTCAAAAAATGGATTAATCAACCTTATGGTATGGTTATAATTTCTGGACCAACTGGTAGTGGTAAATCAACTACATTATATGCATCCCTAATGGAAATACAAGATGTAGGGAAAAATATAACAACAGTTGAAGATCCTGTTGAATACCAAATCCCAGGAATAAATCAAGTACAAATGCATGATGAAATAGGATTAAATTTCGCTTCATCCCTAAGATCAATATTACGACAAGATCCGGATATTCTATTAATTGGTGAGATTAGAGATGAAGAAACTGCTGATATTGCAGTGAAATTTTCACTAACAGGACACTTAGTATTTACGACTGTTCATGCTAATGATGCTCCATCTACAATCGCAAGACTGTTAGATTTAGGAATACCTCCATTTCTTTTAGGTTCATCTTTAAATTTAATTATGGCTCAAAGACTTGTCAGAACCATAGATAAAGATAATAAAGAAGAATACCAACCATCAAAAAATGATATAGATAGACTAAATCTTGGTAAAGAAAATATTAAATATTTTAAGGGTAAACCAACTACGGCCAATCATAATACTGGATATAAAGGTAGAACGGCTATCCATGAAATTTTGGAAGTTAATAGTGATATGAGACAATTAATTTATAATAATGATAGCCAACTAGAAATAAGAAATACTGCTATTAAAAATGGGATGACACCTTTAAGAGAAGCAGGAATAGATAAAATAAGAGAAGGTGTTACTACCATAGATGAAGTATTGAGAGCTACAGTTGAGGATCATTAGTGTCTGATTTTGATTATATAGTAAGGACAGAAGGCGGGGCAAGAAAAACTGGATCAATTTCTGCCGAAAATTATAATGCTGCTGTTGAAAAACTTCAATCTCAAAAATTAACAGTAGTTAAATTAAATGAGGCTGATACATCATTTGATTTTGTTAAGCCTTTCTTAAATAGACTTTCTCTTGAAATAGAGAAAATTAAAAATAGTGTTCCTCTTAATATTCTTGTATTTTTTACTCGTCAATTAGCCACAATGTTCTCAGCTGGTCTAACTATAGAAAGAGCTTTATATTTTTTAAAGGCTGAAGAAAAAAATAAAAGATTTAAAAAAGCCTTAGAAAAAATAGAAGATAATGTAAAAAAAGGACTTTTACTATCTGATACCCTGGAAAGACATCCTGGAATTTTTACAAATTTATATATATCTTTAGTTAGGGCAGGTGAAGTAAGTGGAAAATTATCAGAAACTTTGGAGGAATTATCCCTTTATCTTGAAACAGTTGAAGATACTCAAAGAAAAGTTAAATCAGCAATGTACTATCCAGTATTTATAATAATATTTTTAATTTTTATACTATTTGTCACCTTTACATTTCTAATTCCAAAATTTTCTTCAGTCTATGAACAATTAGGAACTGATCTCCCCTATTATACTGTTTTATTTGTAAATATTTCTGTATGGCTGCAAAACAATATCTTTTCCGTAATATTATTTTCAATTATATCTATTTTATCAGTTTGGATTTTTACATTGACGGATACAGGAAGACTTGTAAAAGATAGGTTTTTATTGCGACTTCCAATTTTTGGAAACTTAATCCAGCAAAATATACTAAGTAAATTTGGAAAAACATTTGGAATATTAATTAGTGCAGGTGTTTCAGTTATGGATTCCATGGATCTTATTATTAAAGTTGTAAATAATAGAGTTTATGAACTTGCTTTAATAAAAGCTAAAAAAAATATTGAAAATGGGGTGAGTATTTCAGAAGCACTTAAAAGCACTAATGTATTTCCTCCTATTATGATACAATTATTATCAACTGGTGAAGAAACAGGAGAAATAGATAATCTGTCCTTAAAGGCATCAGATTTTTATTCAAAGCAAGTAAATGCTATTGTTGATAGACTTACCTCACTAATTGAACCTATTTTAATAATATTTGTTGGAGTTGTTATTGGAGCTGTTATTGTTGTGACCTATCTTCCAATCTTTCATTTTGGAAGCGCCTTAGCTCAATAAGTATGTTTATAGGTTTTTTCTATTTTTTAGCTGGGCTAATTTTTGGAAGTTTTTTGAATGTTTTAGTTTATAGAATCCCCAAGTCAATTTCAATAATTTTTCCACGTTCACATTGCACTAGCTGTAAAAAAAATATTCCACCATATAACAATATACCATTAGTTTCTTTTTTAATGCTAAAAGGAAAATGTAAATATTGTAAAAATAAAATTTCAATTCAATATCCATTAATTGAACTAATTACAGGATTATTATTTGTTTTTTCTTATAATTATTTTTGTTTTTATGAAGTTTATTTTTTTGGGATTATATCAAGTTTACTTTTATGTATAGCTATCATTGATTTCAAACACTATATAATTCCTATAAAATTATTTTTTACTATATTATTTATTACACTAATTAATGCGATTTTTAGTCAAAATTTGTTACATCATGTATATGGAATGTTGATTGGATTTAGTTATTTGACATTTATATTAATCTTAACATGGTTTATAATTAAAAAACAACCAATGGGTTTTGGTGATATATTATTAATTACAACATTAGGCTTGTGGTTAGGACCTTTGAAAATATTGCTCACAATTTTTTTTTCTTCACTATTAGGAATTCTATATTGGGGACTAATATCATTAAAGGATGGATATAATAAAAATAGAAAACTACCATTCGGTTCATTCCTAACTATTACATCAATTATAATTTATATTATCAAAATATAATTGATTAACTTTCTATTTGTCTTTGTCTTTCAAATAAAATTGCACTAACAGCGGCTGTTACATTCAATGAATTAATTTTTCCATTCATGGGAATTGTAGCTAAAAAATCACAAGACTCCCTTACAAGGCGTCTAATTCCCTTACCTTCACTCCCAACAACTATTGCTATTTTTCCTCTATAATCAATAGAATGCCAATTTTGAGCCTCAATACTATTTTCTAGACCAACTACCCAAAAACCCTTAGATTTTAAATATTTAATAGTATTGTTTAAATTTGTCTCAATAAATATATTCATATTAAATAGTGCACCTTGACTTACTTGAATTACACTTTCAGTAATATGCGCACTTCCATGTTTCGGTAAAATTATTCCATCAATTCCAGCACACTCAGAAGTTCTGACAATTTGACCCAAATTTTGAGGATCATTAATTTGATCACAAATTAAAAAACATGCTGTTTCTCCAATTTTTTCAACAGATGATATATTGTCGTATAAATCAGCTTGAAACGAAATAACTATTCCTTGATCATGTTTAAAATTAAATTTGCTTAAATAATCACCCTTGCTTAAATAATCTATTTTATATTCCTGATTTAACCTGTTTATTAAAGTTTCATTTTTAATAGCTAAACCATCTTTATTTATATAAATATTTGATTTTTTACAATTAATTTTTGAATCTAAGAAGCTTAAGCAATTATTAATGCCATAAATTAGATAATTATTATTTTTCATGCTTTAACTTTGATATTGAAGATTCAATATTATAAATTAAATCAGCATACATATTGGGATCATATTGCTTTAAAATTGCCCCTGGATAAAACCTCAAAATTTCATTTTCAGGTCCTATTAAAATAGATACAGGGATTGTATAAATACCCCCATAATCCATAGATAATTTTTGAATTTCAATCTGAGAACCATATAAAAGCGGATATTCTATAGTATATACATTGGAAAAATTTTGTAATTGCTCTTTAGTATCTTGAATACTGAGTCCCAATATTTCCAACCCTTTTTCATTATACTTTTCATACAGATCATTAAAATCAGGTATTTCCAATCTACATGGACCACACCAAGTTGCCCAAAAATTTAAAAGGATTACTTTATTCTCCATTTTACTTAATGTATAAACACTATCAGTAAATGTAATTTTACCATCATTAATTTTGGATTGAATAGATTTTAATGAAAAATCAGGAGCTTTATTAACATCCTCAGTAGCTATTTCAATTTTATCCAATAAATCTTTACTTAATTCTTCAGAATATAAAAAAGCAAATAAAAATATAATTATAAAAAATTTGATATTGATTTGTCTATTCATAATATTTTTCTTTTGAAGATTTTAAGAAATCAATAAAATTCTGAGAATTAACATCCATTCCGGGAAATGTTGATATCAATTCATCTTGTGGAGATAAAATAACATAATAGGGCAGAGCCGCAGTGCCAAAACGATCAATTTCCAATTTTCTATTATATGTATGAATTTCTTCTTTTCCATCAGTATATAATTTAACTAGAATAAAATCTTCAAATAAATTTTGAACTTCAACCAACTCAAAAACGTTTATCTCCATCCACCTGCAATTTGTACATGTATATCCAGTGAAATCTATAAAAACTGGTTTATTTAATTCGTTAGCCAATAATAAACCTTCATCCAGATTTTCTATCCACTCATCAGTTTTTGGTGGAGGCAGATAAGACTCAATTAAACCATGAACATTTCTTCCTGTTAATCCGGAAGTTAAATACAGACCAAAAATAAAACATAAAATAGATATAATTTTTCTTGATAAAGGAATTTTATTTATAGGAGAATCAAATGGCATTTTAATTTTTCCAATCAAATAAATTCCAATCAAAATAAAAATTAAGGCCCAAATTCCTAAAACAACATCTCTGGTAAATAAATTCCAATTCCATACTAAATCTGTATTACTTATAAATTTAAAGGCTGCCGCTAATTCTAAAAAACCCATTACAACTTTTATTGAATTTAGCCATCCCCCACTTTTAGGTAATTTAGATAAATATTGAGGAAATAAAGCCAAAAAGAAAAAAGGAAATGCAAAAGCAGTAGAAAAACTTAACATTCCAATTATTGGCCATAAAAATGCTCCTTGACTTGCCGCCGCGAGCAAAGCTCCAACAAAGGCCACAGTACAAGTGAATGAAGTAAGAGTAAAAGTTAAAGACATGAATAATATTCCTACAACCCCACCTTTTGATTCTTTATTCAAACTATACTGTCTTAAAGATGAAGGAATTTGAATTTCATAATATCCAAATAAACTAAAGGCTAAATAAATAAATAAAATACCAATACATAAATTTACCCATGGATTTGCAGCCAAATCTCCTGCTCCAGATGCGCCTATAGTAAATGAAAGCATTAGACCTAAAAATGTAAAAATAAAAATTATCCCTAAAGCATAAATACAAGCAGATACCAATGGATTATTATTTTCTTTTTCACCCTCTTTAGTAAAATATGAAACAGTTATTGGAATCATTGGAAAAACACATGGAGTTAATAACGAAATAAATCCCATACCTATAGAAAATAGAATAAAAGAAAATAATCCCTTATCTATTTCTCTATTTAAATTTGTTTGGACATGATTTTTTGAATTATTTTCATTATACTCAGATGATAATTCATCTAAATAAATATCTCGGGGGGATCCCTCTTTAACCTCAAGAGTAATTGTAAATTCTTCAAATTTAGGCACACAAAATTTTGGATTACATGCATAATATACAAAAATTGGATTAATTGAATATAAACCAGGTGAAATATTTTTTGAAATTTTTAAATCCTGTACAAATTTTATGGAATCTTCATGATAATGAATATCCATATGAAAGGTTGAATCATATTTGGTTTGAGTTTCAGGTTCATGAATAATTCCTATAGTTTCCCAAACTAATGAGTCTGGAAACTCAATAAAACTCGGACTTAAACTTTTAGAGGGATCAGTTGAATAAATATGATATCCTTCATCAATAACAATATTCAATTCCAAAAATAAATTTTCTCCTGGGAAATAATCTGTTCTATCTATCTTAGCATTAAAACTAACACAATTATCTATTGAAGAATCCGCGGCTATACTAAAACTAAATAAAAATGATAATAATATATATAGATAACTATTCATTTAATTTATTTATTTCTTGTTCATTTACTACTCTTATTTTTTCTATTTTGACAGGAATACTAGGCCTATCATAATCATAAATTCTTTGATTTATATATTCCCTGTAATCTTCTTTTGAAATGGAACTATTTGGAATTTTAAAAAATAATATTTTTCCATTAAAATCATATTCAATCCAATTATCTATATTTTCATTTTCTGGAATTGTTTTTTTTGACATTTTAATCATTTTTTCTGATTCAGATGGTATAGCCGAAATAACATCCAAAACATTTAAATTATCAACTACTTCACCAAAAACTGTATACTTGCCATCCAAATGTGGAGCATCACCTAAACAAATAAAAAATTGAGAACCTGCAGAATTTATATCTGAGCCCCTTGACATAGATATTATGCCTCTTTTATGCTTAATATTATTGAATTCTTGATTTATAGTCCATCCNGGATTACCTTGACCATCATTTTCTTTAATTGAATCCCTAGTTAAAATATCACCGCCCTGTATTATAAAATCAGGAATTACTCTAAAAATAAAAGTATNATCATAAAATCCACTATTTGAAAGTTTTTTAAAATTCAGACAATGATTTGGGGCTATGTCATTAAATAACTTAATGTTCATAGTGCCTAAATTAGTTTCAAATATAACAATATCTGTTTCTTTNATGGGGAGGACATTATATTCTTTTGATTTTTTTTGAATTTCTTCTATTTGTTCAGCTATTAAAATAACACCTTTATCAATTGCTTTAGAAAATAAATTATCAATAGTTACATCAATAATTAAATCACTGTCTCTAATATCTAACTTAGGTATAGNTTTTTTGTCTTCAGAAATAATCAGATCAAANAATAATANGATTAATGTTAAANNAATCATTTTCCAGTACTTCCAGGTTTAGTTATTGATATATTTTTTTTACATTGAGGACATTCATCTGAATCCCAACTCTGACTTGGCATATTCAGCAAACTTATAAAAGGATATCCAAAATCAATATTCATTTCACTTCTATTTACAATACATACTATACCTATAATATTTGCCTTATATTTTTTAAGCAATTCAATTAATTCTTTTACTGAACCTCCTGTAGTAATAATATCCTCAACTATTACAACATTAGAATTTTNNTCTATATTAAANCCTCTTTTAAAAACCATTTCNCCATCAATTCTTTCACTAAAAATATGTTTTGAATTTAAATGTCTTCCTACTCCAACTGATATAGGGATTCCTCCTATTGCAGCCCCTACCACTAAATCAATTTTATCTAAATCAAATTTTTCAGACATTGTAAAACATATTTTATCTAANGCAATTGGATTTTCCAACAATCTAAACTTTTCAATATATCTATTGCTGTGTCTGCCTGAAGTTAATTTAAAATGACCATTCATTATNGCCCCTGACCATTCCAATAAATCTAAAACTTCTTTTGAATTCATAAATTCTCTCTAATTTTTTCTGTATAATCAATAGTCGCATTTCTAATATCCAAAATATCTCCATTCCCTGCATTTAAAATACCCCTAGATACATTTATAATGGCCAATCCATTCTTATCTCCCAAAGTAATTGATTTTTTCAAATCTCCTCCTTGAAATCCCACACCAGGCATTAACCATGGTAAATTAGAGGAAATTCTTTTTATTTGCTCTAAATATTTATCATTTGTTGCTCCAATAACTAATCCAACATTATTATTTATATTCATATCTACGGCCATATTAATTACATGTTCAAAAACCGGCATTCCATCTTCAATATTTTTTTTCTGTATATCTAATGAACCTTGATTTGATGTAAGNCCTAAAACAAATATTCCCTTATCAGCATAATCAATAAATGGTTTTATGGAATCACNTCCCATATATGGTGAAACTGTAACTGAATCAAAATTAAAATGTTCAAANATAGCNTTNGCNTAATATTTTGAAGAATTNCCAATATCACCTCTTTTTGCATCAGCTATAGTTATAGCTCTTTTATCAACAATTTTAACAATATCNTCAAGAATNGCAAAGCCTTTTGAACCATATCTTTCATAAAAAGAAAAATTAATTTTATATATTGGACAGAGGTCTATAGTATGTTCTATAATATCAATGATGTAATTTTTCATATAACTCAATGAATCATCCTTTAATTTTGTATTATCTACATCAAGACCAATGCAAAGTCTATTATTCTTGGCTAAACAAATTTCCTTCAATTTATCATTAAAATTATGCATAAAAAAGTTTCACCTATTTATTTTTTAATTATATAAATTACGATGTATTTATGGAACAATTATCAATAAATATCACATCTAAATCTAATACAAAAGTCATAGCTTCTTCAGCATATGATTTTAGAATTGAACTTATTATTGAACTCGGTAAGGATGATGCTAAAGAAGTAATTTCCATATCTAAAGATTTAGANTCAATCTTTGAAAATAATATGCTTATNTCNATGGAAAATATTTCAAAATATTTTAACAATAAGACTTTTCCTTTTATAGCNAGACATAAAGGTAAAATTATTGGATATATTGTTGGAGTGCCATTAGAATATTTNGAACAAGAAAGTTGGTGCAGATTTGANAATAANCTTTTTGAAAAAAATACAATTTATACCTATGCGTTTGTAATGGATAAAAAATTTAGAAAATTCGGGGGATACAGTAAAACTTTAAAAAAAATATATTTGAATTGGCTCAAAAAACAAGGATTCAAATATAATACAGGTCATGTAAGTCAAGGAATTTCTAAAAAATTCTCTTCAAAAACTGAAGTTGTAAAAATTTTTCAAAGCTGGTATGGAGCTAAAACTCCATTTGAATATTATAGAAGACCTTTATAAAAATCTTCTTAAATTATAATGTTATGAAAATAATTATTTTAATAATACAATTGTGTTTAGTTTATTCTGAAACTCTTCAGGAGGCATTTGATGAGGCCGGTCCTTATGAAAATTATGAAAAATATGTCATATTAGAATCAAATTCTATTTATACTGGAGGAATTGGCATATATGAAGGATCTGTTTTTATTGATTGCAATGGATCAATTATAGACCTTGAACAAGGTAATGGGATTTGGGTATATGCAGATGAATACTATCCCAGTAGTTTGGATATTCAGCACTGTATAATTACAAACAGCGATTATTATGGATTAAGTTACGGGGGATCAGCCACAGGCAATGTTAAAAACTGCAATTTAATAAATACAAATTTTGGACTTAAACTATTTGATAATTCTGATATCAATGTAACCAATACAATTTTCGCCTATAACAATACTTATGGTATTGGAATTTACACGGAATTCCCCATAATTGACATTTCATATTCACTTTTTTGGGATAATGTTGAATCTGATTGTATGGAAAACTGTCCTGGTTGAGGGGGAATTTGGACTCAGTATGAGTTAGATGAAAATTCTGGAATAATTTACGATAATCCAATTTTTGAAGATTATACAAATTGGGATTTTAATTTAAATTCTTCTTCACCATGTATTGATGCCGGTAATCCTGGACTATATGATTATGATGGAAGCATATCAGATATAGGTGCTTATATAGTCAATAATGATTTATGTGTAATTGAAGGGGACTTAAATCAAGACAATATCGTCAATGTACTTGATGTTGTTGATTTAGTAAACTGCATATTATACAATGACTGTATTTCTATTTGCTATGATTTAAATGATGATAGTGAATATAATGTTTTGGATATACTAACAATAGTAAACATAATTATTAATTAATAAAAAGAAAAGAAAATGTAATATGAATAAATATGGACTAAAAGGAAACGCTCCAGAAGAGTTGTCAGGAGTTTTACAACTCATTGCTTTTTTATATGTTGGTGTTGCATATCTCAATGATGCTAATTTATCAAATAATGAACTTGACAGAATGGTAGAAATACTTAAAAAATATGGTTATAAAGATGAAGATTCTATTAAATTGATTCAAGAAACAGTTTCTTGGTTTGATGATTCTTTAAAAAAAGATGTTTGGCAAGACAACATAATCCAATGTGTCAAATTATTAAAAAATTCAAAGGGATGGGATGAAGAACTGAAGGATACTATTCACACGGATTTATATTCAATAAATACTGCTGATGGATTGATTGATTTAAAAGGCGATAAATTTACGGGTGAAAAACAATTAAAAGTTGTTAATACAATTATGGAATTATTCTGAGGAGAATAAAATGGGAGTATATTGGAATAGCGAGGCAGAAATTATAACTGATAACCAAAATAATTCTAAAGAAATTATAGATTATATTAATAAAAATGATAGAGCTATTAGTAATAACGTACCAATTTTTGAATTAAATATTAAGGATAGTTCAATTAGATTAACATCAAGAGGATATGGAGAGTACAGTACTTTATTTTCAAACATTTTTAAAAAATTTAAATTTCCTGTTTTTTGTCATGAAAGAGTATTGCCATGTCAAGGACAAGGATATGGATTTTGGCGTGTTTGCGGAACATTAGATGATGGGGAAGAATTTTCTCATCAAGAAA
>PASS01000063.1 GCA_002712165.1 Fidelibacterota bacterium | reverse complement strand
TCAGATTGAAATTTCAATTTTGAATAAAAAGTAATACAACCTATAATGGTATATTATGTGGTGCTGCTATTCACTAGTATGATGGAATCACACTCTCGAATATAATTAGTATTGGTTGGGTTATTGATAACTGACGGTGATTACCAAGATTCAAATTAGTGTTGATTTGCTCATTGAGTTCTCGAAAATGCCCACAGAGATTCTGCTGGATTAGGAGGCGGAGCATGTTCTCCAATTGTAGTCAAATGAAATACATAAATAGTATATGGAGCTGGGGCTTTGTAGCACCGCTTATTGTTGCATCTGGCATTGCCTTATCAGCTTCAGCGGCGAACGCGGGAGAAAGTCGTGGCTTTGTAGTTGATTGGTTTCACGTAGCAACTGCTTATGTAGAATCTAACTGTCCTGATGGGCTTAATCCGCTCTCAGATGAGTTCTATAAAAGAGAGTTGCGGCGGTTGGGTTATGCCAATCAAGAAGTAGAAGAGCTTATGAAAGATTTTCCTAATGGGGGGTATATACCGATCACGACTATGCGAGGTCGCGTCAATGGAGAGCCAGTCAATGTTTATGCAAACCCATGGACGCAACCAGATCCAGATCTTATGCCGATAACAGGCAATAGGGGTTTTGGTTTTAATCTCGATGGTAACGTAAGCAGTGAAGACTTTACCGATCCCATTAGTGGTGAGCAAGGCGTCGATAATCAAATGTATCGAGCCATGGGCTGCATTCAAAATTTCGCATTTCATGCGCCCGACTTACCTATTTATCCTTATGCACAGTGGGATCTAACACGGGATACAGCGCCGGCTTGGGTTATTGAAGTACGGGAGATTGATGATTTTTTGAACGACGAAAATGTATCAATAATTTTAGATAAATCTGTTGATTCGATTAAGCGGGATACAAATGGAGATGCGCTAGCGGATATGACGCTGCGTATAGACCCTAATTCACGTTCGCGAACGGTGATTAATGGCAGAATTAAAAACGGTATTGTTACCTCGGACGCTTTTGATGCCAAGCTGGAAGCTGACCCTATGCTTTTGCCGTTATTTGAATTTAGCGATGCTCGAATACGCCTTACTTTAAAAGATGATGGTGCTGCAGAAGGTGTCCTCGGTGGGTACCAGCCTTGGGAAGCCCTTTATTGGAGCTATGCCCAGGGTGCTTGGATAGTCGAGCACAGTGCCGGCATTGATATACCCGGTGTTTACTATGCTTTGAAGAAGCATGCAGACGCGGACCCTGACCCTGAGACGGGTGAAAATAGGGCAATTTCGACGGCATGGTGGGTCGATGCCCAGCCCGCTATCATCGTATACGAACAGGAATCCCAGACGGCTACTGCGGGGAGCCTACGATAGACGCTATTGTGGCCCAAAAAGAGGAATATTTTTATGATAGAGGCGCCTGAAATGAGCGCAAAAGCTACCCAGTCTTCTCGCAAGCTTTTCTGTTTGGTTGCGGCAATTATTGTCTTTGGCTCTGGCTTTCTCGCCGGGTGCAACCCGATTGGACCATCTTCTAGCCCTGGTGTGTCGGAAGGATTTTCTGACGCCGGTGGCCCGCCAGTCATGCGCCGACTTACACGAAGTCAGTTCGAACAAGTTATCACAGATATTTTTGGTTCTACCATTGAGCTGGGTGGTCGGTTTGAGCCAGACCAGCGTGAGAATGGTTTGCTAGCAGTGGGAGCAGGTAAAGTTAGTGTTACTACGTCTGGCCTTCAGCAATATGATGTCATGGCGCGCAATGTTGCGGCACAAGTGACAAGCGAAGATCGACGCGAAACGCTGATTGGGTGTGTGCCCAAGGATATCACTTCACGAGATGAAGCTTGTGCGAAACAGTTCTTATCAGAGGTTGGCCGCCTATTATATAGAAGGCCGCTTACGGAAGAAGAATTGAAGGTTCGTGTTCAAAATGCAAACGCGGCGGCCGACAAATTTGGTAATTTTTACGATGGCTTAGAAATGAGTATTGCGGGCATGCTTATAGCGCCGCAGTTTATTTTCAGACAAGAGACTTCAGAGCCTGATCCGGATAACCCGGGGGCCCTTCGTTTGGATTCATTTTCGAAGGCGTCGCGGTTAAGTTTTTTCCTATGGAATGCTGCTCCTGATGACCAGCTATTAAACGCGGCGATGCACGGTGAGCTGCATGATGATCGAGGTGTAGCAAGACAAGTCGAACGGATGGTTGCTTCCCCAAAACTTAAAACGGGTGTTCGCGCATTTTTTTCAGACTTACTAGAGTTCGATAAATTTGATGAGCTGTCAAAAGATGCAGAAATCTTTCCAAAATTTAATTTTATAGCTGCTGAAGACGCTAAAGAGCAGACTCTTAGGACAACGGTTGATCACTTGGTAACAAAAGATGGTGACTACCGCGATCTTTTCACGACGCGCAAAACATACCTGACAAGACTGCTTGGAGCCTTGTATCGAGTGCCTGTTGTATCACCTGATGGCTGGCAAGAATTCGAATTTCCTCAAGATTCTCAACAGGCCGGAATTTTGACACACGCTAGTTTTGTTGCACTTCATTCGCATCCTGGTCGCACGTCCCCAACGCTTCGGGGTAAAGCTTTGCGCGAAATTCTATTGTGCCAAAAGGTTCCCGACCCACCGGGAAATGTCGATTTCAACATTGTTCAGGATACAGCGAACCCTGATTTCAAAACAGTCCGCCAAAGGCTTGAAGCTCATGCTTCCGAACCCATGTGTGTCGGGTGTCATAAAATAACTGATCCGATAGGATTGGCCCTTGAAAGCTTTGATACTATTGGGGGTTTTCGTACAACTGAAAACGGGGCACCAATAAACACGAGTGGTGAATTGGATGGAAAAGCTTTCGAGGATGCCCAGGGATTAGGCGAGGCAATACACGACCATCCAGGCATTTCGGCGTGTTTGGTTAATAGAGTATTTTCCTATGGAGTCGGCCGGTCACCGACCAAAAGTGAAAAAGAATGGCTAGATATCTACTTACAGAGTATATTTGCCGAAGATGGTTACAGATTTCCGCAACTTTTGGAGCGCATCGCAGTCAGTAATACGTTTTTCCGTATCGCACCAACTGAGGCTGATTTAGACGAGCCGGAGATAGCCTCTGCTGAGAATTTTAAACCGGAGAGTGAGCAATGAGTGCAATTATGAAAACAGCCAATCGGAGAACAGTTCTTCGTGGTGTGGTGGGTGGTGCCGCAGTATCTGTGGGACTTCCTTATCTTAATATTTTTCTCAATGCGAATGGTACGGCACTTGCAAATACCGGTGCGCCCCTGCCGACATGTTTTGGAAGCTGGTTTTGGGGATGTGGACTAACACCTGGAATGTGGGAGCCAAGAACTGTCGGTGCTAATTATGAAATTCCTCCTGAGTTAAGACCATTATCTGCATTTAGGAGTAAAATGAACGTCTTTAGTGGGATGAAGGTGTTCTTGGATGGGAAACCACCGACGCCGCATCAGACAGGCCACCAGGGTGCGTTGCTTGGTCACGTCCCTAAAGCAGGCACGCGGCCTGACCATCCCAGTCTTGACGTTTTGGTTTCGAATAAGATTGGTACAAAGACCAGATTCCGTTCTATTGAGGTTACAGGTGGAGGCAGTCCCGGTCAGTCAGTTAGTCGTCGCAGTGGCAGTGCCCTTAATCCTTCAGAAGTATCGCCTATGGCACTTTATACGCGTTTGTTTGGGCCCGACTTTAAAGACCCCAACGCGGCTGAGTTTATCCCTGATCCCAGAGTCATGGTGCGTAAGAGCGTACTTTCGTCGGTATCTGAAGAGCGTAAAGCCCTAATCAAAGAGCTCGGCGTAGCCGACCGCGAACGGCTGGATGAATATTTTACCTCGCTGAGGCAACTGGAGCACCAGTTAACAGTGGAACTTGAAAAACCAGCTCCCATGGAGGCATGCGCGAGACCCGAAGCTGTTGAGGAAAGTCACCCTGGTCTTGAAATTGATGCTGTGGTGAAAAACTTGAAGTTGTTCTCAGGCTTACTAGCTCATGCCTTGGCCTGCAATCAGACCCGTGTTTTCAACGTGTCATTTGCTGATGCGACATCATCCGTACGACGGGGAGGTGAAACAGCCACTCATCACATTCTCACCCACGAAGAGGCTTTAGATGAAGGTATGGGTTATCAGCCGCGTGCTCAGTGGTTTAATGAAATTATAATGGGTAGCCTAGCGGATCAGGCTGCAGCCTTGGCTAATATCCGGGAAGGCGATGGAAACCTTCTTGATCGAACCTTGCTACTTGCTTCCAGCGAGACAGGTTTTGCGAAAGTCCATTCATTGGAAAATATTCCAATGATTACTATTGGATCGGGTGGCCGCCTCATAAAGACTGGTTTGCATGTTCAGGCAAAGGGTGATCCTGTCACGCGCGTTGGTTTAACGCTCCAACAGGTTTTAAATGTTCCGGTTAGTTCTTGGGGTACAGACTCGATGGAAACATCTAAAGCCTTCTCGGAGATCTTTGCTTAGCCCGAGCCAGACATTTTGGGTTTGAAGCTTTACCGGCCCACGCTTCCTAATAAGGGGTGGGCCGGTTGTTGTATGGCAGTTCGGGCATTGTTTTTTGTACATATGCCTATTTATTGGTTGGATAAATAATGGAACGAAATATCAAGCATAGGTTGTTTGCTGGTACCGTGATCTTTGGAATGACTTTGATTCCATTGTCGTTACTCGCAGCTGATACTGAAATTGAACAAATTATGAAAGATCGTTTTGAAAAATTTGAACAAATGGGCGAAGCATATGATGAGATTAATAGAGAAGTTGAACTGAAAAACCCGGACTATGCGCTTATAAAAAAGCACGCCATTCAAATAGAGGTCTGGGCTAATGAAGGGCTTCAATGGTTTCCAGTTGGAAGCGGACCTGAGTCTGGAATCAAGACCAGCACTAAGGCTGAAGTGTGGAGTAAGCCCGCCAAATTCCGTGCCTTACAGGATGAATTCATTATTGAAGCGAGAGAGCTAAAAACCATATCAATTAGTGGGCCGTTAGAGAAACTATCAGCTCAGTTTAAAAAGACTGGCGAGGTTTGTAGTGAGTGCCATGAGCTATATCGTAAAAAGGCCAGCCTCTTTTCGATCTTTGGCAACTAGTCAAAGGCATAATTGTTCAGAACGATTCGCAAACCAGTAATTTTAACTTCATGTACCAGAGAATATTAGGCATATGGATTTAGAATATCTGTCTAACCCATTAAAATTACTATTTTTATTGCCCTTAATGATAAAAAATGCGAGACACTCCAAATGCATATTGTTTGAATATGCCCTTAAAGCACCAACGCTTAGTCTTATTTGTGGCACAATTCTAAATAAGACTAACCAATTAGAAGTGCTGTTTCATTTGCTTTAAGAGGGATTGGAGTAACTAAAAGGGAGTAACAGAGGTAATGGAAAGTAAAGATATAACACGACGAGTATTACTCGAGCGCAGCGCCAAACTTCCGTTTGCTGGCTTTCTGATGCTGGCGGCAGGGTCGAGCCAAGTTAAGGCTGCAGATGATGGCGTTTGTGTTGACTTTGAAAACCTGGATGCAGGCCAGAGAAGCATTCGTCAATCTCTCGAGTATGTCAACGTGGCTCCTGATGAGTCCATGAACTGCGAAAAATGTGGATTCTTTACACCAACAGAAGGTGGTTGTGGGAGTTGTCTTATTTTTAGTGGGGTGGCAGACGGCCGTGGTTGGTGTGTGTCTTGGAGTCCCAAGTCTTAAGGTTTGGTGGAGCACCGACCAGCCATTCTAAAATTTGTTAAACTCTATGTGGCGCACTAGGTGGTATTAGTATGAGGTTACTTCATGGTGATTAGAAATTGGCAGGTGCTCTGCCTTGTGATGATCTTCGTATTCAGTGATGGAATGTTGGCTACGGCCGTATTTTCGCGTGATGCTTCCCCAGCTCAAGTTATATTCGCGCGTAAATCCAATGAAAGAGAATTAGGTGGCGCTTACTCTGAGCTCAAAGATGAGCTGAAGAAAAAGAAGCCTATGCAGTTCCTAGTCGGAGAATACGCGGGCCAAATTTTGATCTGGGGCCAAGATCAGGCCCATTGGTATCCAGATGGCAGTGGCCCGGCGTCCGGTGAGGATACAAATGCAAAAGCTGAGATTTGGACGGAGAGAGAAGAATTTGATGCTTTATATGCGGCGTTTCTAGTCGAAGCTGAAAAGCTTTATGAATTGGTCGATGCCAAAGACAGCGAGGCGCTGGCCAGGCAATTAGATAACACTGGCAAAACCTGTATTGCATGCCACGAGCGCTATAAGACGAGAGATGAATTCGAATTTACGTTCTAGCTTACGTAGTTACAGTTCTTCAGGGACTCTAAGACTCTGTTCCGCCGCTAAGCCCAAGGGAGTGGACCCTGGGTTTCCATGAAGATTGATTTGCGATCTAAGAACTCTGAACTAATTCCATATAGAATTTGGGATTTTCCCATACGCTTTATCCATTGGGCCCTTGTGCTTTTTATTGCTCTCTCTTGGTGGAGTGCTGAGAGTGGTTTCCACAAAATTCACGTTCTATCCGGTTATATAGTTTTAACGCTTGCATTGATTCGGCTTTACTGGGGATTCTATGGGAGTGCCTCAGCGCGCTTTGGAAACTTTGTCCGAGGGCCTCAGGCTACTTGGTCCTATGCCCGCCAAATATTTTCTAGGCCAGGTATCATTTCTTCAGGCCATAACCCGATGGGGGCGCTGAGTGTCTTAGCTATGCTTGGGCTTTTGCTTACTCAGCCGTTGCTCGGCCTTTTTGCAAAGGACATCGATGGTTTGCACTCTGGCCCTTTATCGCATTTGGTGAGTTTCAAGGTAGGACGAGTTATAGCTCAACTGCATTATCTGCTCTTCGAACTTTTAATAATCTTCATTGTTATACATTTCTTAGCGGTCATTTTTTATGTGTTTTACAAGCGCCATGGCATCATTTTGGCTATGATTTCAGGGTATAAGAAACTGCCGCCCGGGTCTCACAAAGAGGCTCTTTTTGTGCCTTTATGGCGTGCGGTAATTGCATTAGGTGTTGCTATTATTCTGATGCTTTCATTGCATTTTATAGCCGCAGAACTAAAATAATTGGCTAGTACCTTGCCAATTGTAACGTTTGTTACAGTATTTGGCGGCGATTCGGTGCATGTTGTATGCTCATTTCAAATATTGAGCGACCCAATTGGACGTGCGATGATTGCCCCAGATTTTAGATCTTGGTGTCGCGACAGTGTGAACTTAATCACCTTGCAGTTGAACCTGGCGCGATTTTGTGAAAGTCCAAAGGAGAGTGTTGATGATTAAACGTGGTTCATGGATGAGCGCTGCATCGGCGCTAGTGCTTGCTTTTACGATGACTGCTTGTTCCGAGCAGCAGAGTGATGTCACCTGGCCCGGTGTTAACGGCGGTTTAGATAACCAACGGTTCTCAGAGCTAGATCAAATAACTATGTCGAATTTGTCAAAATTATCTGGAGCATGGTTCCATGAGTTCGATTCTGGGCCGCCCAGTGAAGTACCTCGCGGTGCACCTACTGTAGCGAACGGCAAAATGTTCGTAGCTGGCACGACGAAAGCCTATGCCCTTGATCCAAAAACAGGTGCAAAGATTTGGGAGAGCGAGCTACCAGCTTCGACCTATGGCCTTTTTAAGGGTATTGAAACTGGTGGTGACATGATTTTTGTCGGACTTGGTAATTCGCAGGTTGTCGGTCTAAAACAAGATACCGGTGAACAGGTTTGGGTGGGTCGCGTTGGTGATGAAGGTGCGACACGCGGACAGTTTATATCTGGCGGGCCAATCCATGTGAACGGAGTGGTTATTGCCGGTCTTGCTAATGGCGACTACGGTATACGTGGCCGCGTTGTAGGGTTTGATGCAATTACAGGAGAGAAGCTTTGGACCTGGCATACTGTTCCTTATGATGGGCCAGGCGCTGAAACCTGGCCACAAGATGATGACTACTGGAAGCCAGGTGGGTCAGGCGCTTGGGCGGCGCCAGGAGCCGATCCGGAACTGGGCCTTGTTTACGTCACTATAGGCAACCCTATACCTCAATGGGGTGGAGAAGCGCGTAAAGGTGATAACCTTTATAGCGACTCTATTGTTGCTTTGGACGTGAAAACCGGCGAATTGAAGTGGCACTTCCAGACGACTCACCATGACATATGGGAAGCTGATTCGTCCTCCCCACCAGTTCTATTTGATGCGGTAGTAGAGGGTGAAACACGTGCGGCGGTCGCAGTTATGACGACTTATGGCTACCTTTTTATGTTTGATCGTGCGACAGGCGAGCCCATCTGGCCGGTTGAAGAACGTCCTGTTCCCCAGAGTGAGCGTTTGCATACATCACCAACGCAGCCATTCCCGGTGGGTGCGGACCATATGGGAGTTGATTGTGCACCAGAAGACATGATTCCTGAGGGTTTTATTGCCCAGTGTCACTATGATGTCTTCGATTACGATACACCGAATTTAATGTATCCAATCCTTACTACTCGTGCGGCGCCTTTGGCATATAACCCAAAAACTAGTAATTTTTATGCAACCGGGGCGATCTGGCCAATGTGGATGAAGCGATATGAGGATCCTAAAGTTTTCTCCGCAGCTCCGCCAGTGCCGGGCATTAAATATAAAGGCCTGTTAGGAGCCATGAGCAGCAAAACCAACAAGCTGGTCTGGCAGCATGAGGTTCCTTATCGTACCCAACAAAATGGCAGCGGCTTTATGGCAACGGCTAGTGGCCTTTTGTTCCACGGTGAGACAGATGGCTATTTGAATGCTTACAGTGCGGAGACCGGAGAGACGGTCTGGAGATTCCAAACCGGTTCTAGCGCTAATAGCGCGGTAATAAGTTACGCCATCGATGGGGACCAATACGTTTCGGTAGGGACTACAGCGGGTGTTTGGGCATTTAAACTAAATGGTACAGTAGGAGAGCTAGAGGCGCCACCAACACCTCGGGAGGAAACGACTTTTGCTGGCCGGATTATGTCGGCAGAAGAAATTATAATGGGTCCTACAGTTCCAGACTCCGGTTTAGAAATCACCAGGGAAGCTTTTGACGAATATGCTTTCTTCCCTACTCGAACCCGCATTGCGGCAGGTACCGCGGTGACTTGGAAGAATGAAGGAACGATACCGCATTGTGCAGAGGATATGGAAGGATCTTGGACCACGGGGATGATAGCCCCCGGCAGATCTAAAAGCATAACCTTTGATGAACCTGGAGAATTCGCTTACTCATGCAGCGAACATCCGTGGCAACGCGGCCAGTTGATCGTTGAGTAAATACTCAGGCTAAATTAAAGCGTCGCAACTGATATGTTGCGGCGCTTTTTATTTGTAGCTTAGCGCTTATTCATAGGCCCCTTTTCGCCTGCGGTACTGCTCAACCATATAAGCTCCAGCTGCGACCGAACCTCCGTCTACTGGTAGTATGGTTCCGGAAATATATCCTGACTGGGGGGAAGCAAAGAACGCGGCTGCATGGGCCACTTCATCGACTACTCCAAGTCTATGAGCAGGTATGTGATTAGCTCTTTCCTCATAAACATCCTTTGGCCACGCCGAGCGTAATAATTCTGTGTCGATTGGCCCGGGTGCAATAGCGTTTGCAGTAATACCATGGTCGGCCAACTCCAATGCCATTGCACGAACTAGACCAGCTATTCCTGCTTTTGCCGCTCCATATGCCGCTAAATCAATTGGTCCCATCAGGGCGGCGACTGATGAAATGCAAACAATACGCCCATACTTATGTTTACTCATGATGCGAGCTACAGCTTGGGAGCAGAAAAAAGTACCCGACAGGTGTACCCGTATTTGGGCCTCCCAATTTTCTTTCGATAGTTCTAGAAATGGGCAAGCTTTTGATATGCCGGCATTGTTAACTAGAATGTCTATTTTTCCGAATGTATCGATGGTTTTCTCTACTAGTGATTGGACTTGTTCATAGTCACTAACATCTGTTTGGCTGACGATGCTTTGGCAACCAATTTCTATTACATTGCGAGATGTTTCCTTAGCCCAGGCATCATTAATATCGGCGATCGCAATATGAGCACCCTCGCGTGCTAGCTTGAGCGCAACACTTTGACCGATACCTCGGCCTGCCCCTGTAATAAGTGCGACTTGACCATCTAATTGACCCACTGCAGCCCTCCCTTATTCGATTTTATCTCTACTAAAATACGGTATATAACTAATACGAATAAGAAACTACTGTTCAGTAATAACTGGAATACTGGCGAGCAGCGCTATAGGTCCGGTATCTTGGTATGAGCAATGATTTGCACGGGCCTACGTAAACTTATCTGCAATACAACTCTGAAGTAGATGATACAGGTAGCATTTAAGAGGAAACCACATGAAATTCGATCTAAGCGAACAACAGCGCATTATAGTCGATACGGCGCGTCGTGTCGGCGAAGACTTCGGACCTGATTACTGGCGTAAGCAAGATGCCGATAAAGCATTTCCGCGTGAGTTCTGGAAAGCAGTTTGTGATGCTGGTTTGGCCGGGACTCTCGTTCCCGAAGAATACGGTGGTAGCGAATTGGGCATGTTCGAGAAAGCTCTAATCGTAGAGACGCTCGCAGCGGCAGGAGGAGGTGCTACCGTCGGACAGCTATTCATGGTCGGCCCAATTTTTGGCGGTCTCGCGATCCAGCGCTTCGGATCGACTGAAATGAAAAAAGAGTATCTACCCAAAATTGCTAATGGACTGATTGTTGCCATGGCTCTCACTGAGCCTGATGCTGGCAGCAATAGTCTTGAAATCCAAACTTTCGCCGAACGCGATGGTAATGGCTGGAAGCTTAACGGTCGTAAAATGTGGACTACAGCAATGGAGGCGGCTGATAAAGTTCTTGTTATTGCGCGCACAACAAAAATTCAAGATGCCCCAAAGAAAACCTTTGGGCTCTCACTCTTTATGATTGATGTTAAACGAATGGGATTGGAATTTTCCCCTATAGAAAAATTAGGAACTAATACGTTGTCGTCTTCTAACGTTTTTTTTGATGACGTCCAAATTGACGGTAGTGAATTAGTTGGAGAGCTCGATAACGGTTGGCGCCAACTGTTGGATATTCTGAATACGGAACGCATTGCTGCTACTGCTTCTTTAGTGGGAACTGGAGAGCTCGCAACCAGACTCGGTGTGGCATATGCTAATGATCGCAAGGTTTTTGGTGGAAAGCCAATTTCTTCTTATCAAGGACTTCAATTTCCGCTGGCACAAGCTTATGTGGAAATAGAATCGGCAAGACTAATGAATTACAAAGCCGCATGGTTGTTTGATAATGGTCGAGACCATGGCGCAGAAGCAAACATTGCAAAATTAATTTCTGCTAGGGCAGCCGAATTGGCCACAGATCGAGCTATGCAAATGATGGGTGGCATGGGCTATGCCAAAGACTCTCATGTTGAGAGGTTGTGGCGTGACGCTCGGCTATTTCGAATCGCACCAATCTCAGAAGAGATGATTTATAATTTTGTTGCTATGCAAAATTTGGGAATGCCGCGCTCTTACTAGAGGCGCTAGATACCGGATAGAGAATCGGGGAGATATGATGCGTACAATTTACGATTTATTTTTAGAGTCGTCAGAAAAATCACCGGAAAAAGCATTTTTGTGCATACCGGATGAAAACCCAGATACTAGTAAAGATATTACTTATGGCGAAATTCGTTCCCAAGTTACCGCTTGTCGTCAAATTTATATGGAGGCAGGTTTTGGCCATGGCCACCGCATCGCACTATTATTGGGTGCGCGACCAGAATTTGTTGTTCATTATCTTGCGCTGAATGGACTAGGCTGCACAATCGTGCCAGTTAATCCTGACTATCGCCATCCGGAGCTTTTGTATTTAGTCAGTCATAGCGAAGCTGATATGGCGGTTGTTCTGCCAGATCGCATTAATGATCTAAAAGCCGTTGGCAAGGAGCTAGGTCGACCATTTCCGGTTGTTGATATAGATAAATTTAGCGCGGGTATTCCCGGCGCTGAGCGGCCGGCCCCTGAGAGCGGGGAACCAGTGTCCGGAACTATAGCCGCTATACTCTATACGTCTGGAACAACGGGACAGCCCAAAGGTTGTTTACTAAGTAATGAATGCCACTTTATCTGTGGTGCATGGTACCGAGACCATGGCGGTGTGCTGACTATGGAACATGGAAAAGAGCGTTTTTATAACCCGAGTCCTTTTTATCATGTAAATAATTTATCTGTTTGCGTTACATGCGTAATTCTTACGCGCAATTGTTTGATATTGGTTGAAAGATTTAGCCCGAGTCGATGGTGGCCTGAAATCATTAGCTCTCAGGCTACAATAATTCATTACCTCGGAATTATCCCTTCTATGCTTATGAAATTACCTGCTGCAACACATGACCGTGGGCATGCGGTAAAATTTGGATTTGGAGCAGGTATCGAGCCTCAGCTTCATGGCCCGTTTGAAGAGCGTTTTGGTTTTCCACTGGTTGAGATATGGGGCATGACAGAGACACCCCGAGTATTTGCCGCAAACTTTGAGCCACGACAGGTAGATACGCGTGCATTTGGGCGTCCCATGAATGGCTATAATGCAAAAATTGTTGATGATGAAGGCCAGGAAGTGCCCAGAGGTCAAATGGGAGAGCTTCTAGTATGCGCTGAGGGGCCAGATCCTCGCTATGGTTTCTTTTCGGGCTATTTAAAAAATGAAACCGCAACGGAAGAAGCATGGAAGGGCGGTTGGTTTCATACAGGTGATATATGCACCCAAGCTGAAGACGACATGCTCTATTTTGTGGACCGNAAGAAAAATATTGTTCGTCGAGGTGGAGAGAACATCTCAGCTGTCGAAGTTGAGGCTGCTGTTCTAACTCACCCNGCAGTCGCCCAAGTGGCAGTTATTGCTGTACCGGATGATCTGCGTGAGGAAGAGGTTATGGCCTGTGTTGTTCCTGACGATAGCGCTGATGTGTCACAACAATTAGCAAAGGATATTTTTGATTGGTGTAACGAGCGTATTGCCTACTACAAGACTCCGGGATGGATGATATTTTTAAACTCCTTGCCGTTGACTCCCTCACAACGTTTACAGAGAACTCGCATTTTTGAATCAGGTATAGATCCACGCACTCGTCCAGGTGTCGTTGATCTTCGTGACCAGAAAAAACGAAAAAAATAACCTATGGCTTCTAGCCCGCAAGAAGTCGAAGTGGAGTCTCTAAATTACTCTTTATGGCACCTAGGAAGCTTGTTGCAGTGCTATGGCTTATTGCAGATTGGTCATAAGAAAGGGATAGTCCGATTTCTTGAAGTAACAGCGGCTGTTTATGGTCGTCTGGCTTAAAAACATTTTTGGGCGTGCCTATGCCAAGAATAGATGAGAATCCGGTAGGAACTGGAAAGCTCATGTAAGCAATGTCTTGGGAAATGACTTCAGCAATGGCTGTTGAGGCCTTTGAGCTATCACGCTCGTTTATCGTAGATTGCATTTCGTTTATTTGATCGGCTTCGGCTACTAAGGATTTTAACGTTTTGCTTGATACGTCCTGCAACACCTTTGCAGGTAACGTTGTATCGCCATTCTTGAATATACCTATGTTTATTGATTGTCCACGAGTGAACCTGGCGTCAGTATTACTAATTTGGTTGGCTTCTGGGTACTGCAGCAGAGCCTTTGCAACTGCTAGGTAAGTTATGTGGGCGTGGGTTATTACCCCCACATCAGGTGTATTTACGAGCCGGTCAACTAATGCCACTAACCTTCCTGCATTTGCATCAGCAATGATAAAGCAGGGATTTGCAACCCCTTTGCCCAAAGGACTGAACTGGGTATCTTTTTCGGATTGTGCAAGCAGAACGTCACCGGCTTTGATTCGCCCACCAGGTCCACTGCCCTTAAGTGTTATCAGGTCAATGCCACTCTCATGTGCGATTCGGCGAGCTAAAGGAGTTGCTATAACACGAACTTGAGAATTTTTTGTTTGGGGTAATTTTTTCTGATCGGNAATTNNTTCTGAGNGGCANTTGGANGTGNATTTTTNGCNCTTACCGGGCTAGTGATACTANGTGTTGCCTTATGGTGAAGNGACCACTNCGCGATAGGNTCTCCGACCGCAATAGTATCTCCTTTACTNGCCAGGTGCTCGCTCATAACTCCTTGGCNCGGCGCNTCTACTTCATTAGCGATCTTTTCTGTTTCGACGACAGCGATAATTTGTCCTGCTGTAAAGCTCTCGCCGGGCTTTACGCGCCATTCAGTGATTGTGCCCTCGGTCATGGTTAGGCCGAGCTTGGGCATTACGAGAGTAGAGTCATTGCCCATCGATTTTACTGCCCTTTAAATACGGCCTTACGCTTTTCCGAGAATGCGCTACAACCCTCGTGGGCATCCTCGGTATCAAATACTAAGCTAATCATCGCGCGCTCATGGGCGAGTGCTGAAGGCAAGGGCATATCTAACCCGTTCTGAATTGCACGCTTTAGGAAAGCAAGTACCATGGGTGATTTATCAGCGATCTTTTCTGCCAATGCCATGGCCTCAGACATTAAATCCCCTTTGGGCACGACGCGGTTTATGAGCCCAAGGCGATATGCNTCNTCGGCTGTGATGTGTTCACCCGTGAACATNAGCTCATTNGCCCNACATTTTGAGATNTGNCGNGGNAGCCGCTGAGACCCACCACCACCTGGAAAAAGCCCAAGCACGATTTCGGTTAGNCCTATACGCGCCGTATCAGCCATGAGCCGCATATCGGTGGATAAGAGTAATTCCATGCCACCCCCAAATGCATATCCATTAATTGCAGCAATATTAGGTTTGTCACTTTCTTCAAACCGCCGAAATGCATGATGTACCTGTCCCGCAAACTTCCAGTAATGATCTAAAGCACGCCGGCTGTTGAGGTCTGGTATATCACCACCAGCCATAAACGCTTTATCACCGCTACCCGTTATAATGATCACGCGGACTTCCGGGTCAGATTCTAACTTGTCTAGGGCAGATTCAATTGCGTCAAGCATTGGAATATCGATAGCGTGAAGGACCTTTGGACGATTAAAAGTCAGTATTCCGACGCGATTTTTGATTTCTGTAAGTACTAAGTCATCGCTCATATATGTCTCCTTAGATACACGTTAAGCAAGAGTGAGGCGCACCGCCTCTACGATTTTTGTTATGCTTGGTACAAATTCATTTTCAAGTGATGGCGCATATGGCGGTGGCATGAATGGCGCTGCGACGCGGAGCGGCGGAGCGTCTAATGAGTCAAAACCTATATCAACCATTCGGGCTATAATCTCTGCGCCTACCCCATAGGCCTCGACAGCTTCATGACAAACAACCAAGCGATGGGTGCGAGATAGGGAGTCTAGCACCATCTGCTCATCCCAAGGCTGTATAGAGCGCAAATCAATTACCTCTACAGAAACACCTTCGGAGGCTAAAAGGTTGGCGGCCTCAAGTGATCGTGATCGCATTGCACCGTAGGTAACTAAAGTTACATCGTTGCCTTTGCGGGCAATGCTTGCTTTACCAATCTCTGTGGTCGACATTGCTTCTGGAAGCTCGCCCTTCATGGCATAAAGCGACTTGTTCTCTACGTAGATTACTGGGTCAGGATCGTTTATGGCAGCACGAAGCAATCCATAAGCGTCGGCAATTGTGCTCGGGCATACGACTTTTAGGCCGGGAACATGGGCTAGCCAGACCTCCAGACATTGGGAATGCTGAGGTCCTGCCCCAACACCGCCTCCATGCGGTGTGCGTACAACCATTGGCACTGAGAATTGTCCGCCAAACATGAAGCGTGCTTTAGCGGCTTGGTTCACGAGAGCATCCATTGCTAGCGTGATAAAATCTATAAACATGATTTCAACGACCGGCTTAAGTCCACTCATAGCAGCACCTACGGCAGTACCTGTAATAGCGGCTTCTGATATGGGCGTGTCACGGACTCTGCTCGATCCAAACTTATCTAATAGTCCTTTTGTTACGCCAAAGGGGCCCCCTGGTTTCGCTACATCTTCGCCAAAGGTTACAACGTTCTCATCAGCCTCCATAGAGTCAGTAAGGGCTCGATTGATGGCGTGTGCAAAACGTAACTCGGTCATATCAGTGGCTCACATGTGGTGTGTAGACATCGGCCAAAGAAGGGCCGAATTGAGGAGTGGTTCCCTTCCGTCCTGCAGCGACANCGCGTTCGACTTGCTCAATAACTTTCGATTTTATCGCTGCGATCTCAGCTTTTGGTATGCCAATATCTATAAGATGTTTTTCCATTCTTATGACGGGGTCTGACTGAGCTGCTCGCTTTATATCTTGTGCATCGCGGTATTTCTGCTGGTCACCTTCGAAATGCCCTCGAACCCGATGTGTCAAACATTCGATCACTTTGGGCCCTTTTCCGGCCCTGATGTCGCGGACAGCGCGTTGCGAAGCTGCTAATACGGAGAAGACATCATTGCCATCTACTGTTTTGGAAGAAATTTTAAAAACCTGCGCAAGGTCTGATAACTTGCCAATAAATTCACTCGAAGTGGGTGAAAATTCTGACCATCCATTATTTTCGCACACAAAGAGGAGAGGGAGATTCCACATCGATGCTAAATTCAGGCACTCGTGTAGGACCCCTTCAGCCAATGCCCCGTCGCCAAAAAATACAACGGCAATAGAATTTCGCTTTTTTATCTGATGTGCCAGAGCGCTTCCCAGGGCTATTGGCAAGCCTGCTCCTACGATTCCATTAGCCCCCAACATGCCTACAGCGGTATCCGCAACATGCATGGAACCTCCGCGCCCACGGCAGTATCCTTCATCTTTAGCCATGATTTCTTGGAAGAGGCGATTTAAATCAACGCCTTTGGCGATGGCATGTCCATGCCCTCGGTGGTTGGAAGCAACTGTATCGTGAGCCTCAAGGGAGGACATAACCCCCACGGGTACAGCTTCCTGTCCAACCGAAAGGTGAATAAACCCGGGAACCTCACCGTCGGCAAAAAGAGTGCCAAGCCTTAATTCAGCCTCTCTAATGGTCAATATCTTCGAGTAAAGTACAAGCGCTTCTTGCCGTTTGGTGGTGGACGACGACCGCTTCGGTTGTGGTGATTTAGACTCGTACGATCGGGGCATATTAAGATGTCTTTCTGTATTTAATTTAATCACTGCAGGCAGACTGCCTCCAACCTGCAAAAGGATGCCTCAGCATACCAATATTTAGTGGAGTGTTGAGAGGACCATAAGGACCTCTTTATACACTATGCATATATATAAAAACCGATGAGTTTACATTTATACCAGTAAGAATTACCTTTCGTAAAGGTTTGTGAAGAACTCAGCGGTCGTCAGCATTCCTGGATATTAGAGTGGTATGAAAACATAGATAGTCTTTGAGGAATCTTAAACTGATACGCATGGAGCCCAGGTATGGTTAAGGCAGGTCGAAGATCTGACAAGGATGGCGATGGTTCGCTCTGGGACGAAGTGGCTACGCTCAAACGTGAACGTATTTTAGATGAGGCGGCAAAACTTATTGCTGAGCGTGGCTATCACGGGACAACTATCGATGCGATTGCTGAAAAATTTGGAGCTACTAAGCCGTTTATTTATTACCATTTTAAATCGAAGGGAGACCTGCTCGTAGAGATTTGTCAGCGAGGCACAGTAAGGGCACTACAGGCTGCTGACCGGGCTATATCAACAGATGGTGACTCTTGGGAGCGTCTTGATCAGTTTGTGACTGACTTTACGTCCATCGCATTGGAAAGTCATGAATATGTAGCGGTATATTTTCGAGAAGAAATAAACCTACCACCGCTTCATGCAGAACGTATCAACAAGATGCGCAAAGAAATTGACCGGAAGCTGACTCGACTTCTTGAAGAAGGTATAAGGGCCGGCAAGTTTAAAGTTGAGGACCCACAAATGTGCTGCCTTGTGATTGCGGGCATGGTTAGTTACGCTTTTGCTTGGTATCGTGAAGGCGGACGCCTCAGCACGGATCAGATTGCAGCACAGATGCGCCGTTTAGTTCGAAATATGGTTACTTGAAGTAACCGGCCAATTATCAATCTTAAAAATATAATGGAACTATCTTAGCGTTTGATACGAAGTAGATCGCCTAGGTGTTTGTCCATAAAGTTTATAACACCCTCTTTATTTAAGTGGTCAGTATCATAAAAGAAGGCGTCTTCATTACTCACAGTTGTAAAGTCATGGAGTTCAAAGCCGCTTGCTTGTAGAACACTCTGAATTTTCATATCGAACTCATCTTCGCCAGGTAGCTTCGTCAGAACGCGCTCTGGTAGAGGAGTTTTTATGGCTATCAGGTTAATATTGCGTTCGGCAAGGGCTATGGCTAAGTGATTGAGCTCGGATAGATACTTATCGAACGTTTCTGTACTTTTTTGTTCAGGGTATAAAAAAGCCATACGGCGTTCATCTACTCGTTTATTAGTCCGGTAAGTGCGCGTAAATTTGCTTAGTTCAGAGTCGCTTAAGTCAGGAGCAAACCTTTTTTGATTGTTGATCTTATAAAAACCAGTCAAGTACCCTGGTATTAGGCCCCGTGTACTGGGAAACTCCCAAAGTGTCTGTATTAGGCTCCAATCAAACGGCGCGCGGGCAAGGAGCTCTGGGTCATCAATTCTTACTTCATTCCATTTCTCTGAGTAGAAAGAGAATGAATCGATAATATAGAGGACATTTTTTGTTTTGTGATCGGCAAGGAAATATTCTGTTAGGAATCGAGCGGGAACTGGACCACCGCCTTCAATTGACAAGTTTATGATTGAAGAATCCGTTAATCGCTCCAGGCGCTGATTCATGTCTTCAAAATCGAATGGCATTGCATGTGATGCCCCGAGGATGACATAGTCATATTCGGCACGTGCTGCCGTATCAATCATAAATAATCGATTCCGTTTTGATGTAATGAGAGTCGTGATTTCCGCGAAGGCGTATATTGTTCCATAAATTAATAAGCCAATGACCAATATTGGAAGCCACCGCTTTTGACTACGGCTACGTTGGGCTGCTTCGGTTATGGCATATTCTTGTTCTACGTCCTGCGATATCACGGCTTTTGTCCCATTAAAAGTTCATGTAGACGAATCCCTGAGTACCCCACATTCCAATAACAAGAAGGGAGAATCCGACTGTATAATAAAAGGCCCATCGAATAATTGCTGGCCCATCGGCCAATCTTTTTGACATAGGTTTTCTCTCATCTAGCATCTCAACGACCATCAGGAATATAATAAGTGCAAGGGATAAAAAGAATTCCGTATTCCAGTTATAGCTTGTAAGAAGTCCAGGTAGTTGAGGCAGGGAAGACCAAATACGCTTCAGTACTGCAAGAGCATTGCTGATAGAGGATGCTCTGAAAAATACCCATGCAACTCCGACAAGGTGGAAGGTAAGAAGCACTGACATTAAGGTAGTTAAAATTCCTGGTAGATTGATGTGGCTAGAAATCCACTTTCTTGGCCTCTCAATAGCTGAGTGCACTACTTGATATAGGCCGTTGAGGCCGCCCCAGATCACGAAAGTCCAGTTAGCGCCATGCCAAAGGCCACTAACTAAAAAAATGACCATTACGTTGATATAACGGCGCCCTGCGGAAACGCGATTACCTCCCAGCGGGATGTATAAATAATCACGAAACCAACGCATTAAAGATAAGTGCCATCGTTTATTCCAAAATTCTGGTACGGATTTTGCCATATATGGACGGCGAAAGTTTTCCATAAGCCTAATACCGAGAATAAGTGCGCCGCCAATGGCTATATCTGAGTATCCAGAGAAATCGCAATAAATTTGAAACGCATAAAAATAGACGGCGACTAAGACGCTAACAGGTGACTGGAATGCAGGGTTGGTAAAACCAATGTCAACGAAAACTGAAAGACGGTCGGCAATAACAACTTTTTTAAAAAGGCCCCAAACAATCAACTGGATGCCGGTGATGATTGCGATGCGGTCCACCGTAATCGGCTTTGAGAGTTGGGCTAGAAATGCAGGAGCACGTTCTATTGGTCCTGCAAGTAGTTTCGGAAAAAACGCTACATAAACGGCAAGCTTACCAAGGTGTAGCTCCGGCTTTACAGTTCCGCGGTACGCGTCCACCAGATAGCTAATGCACGAAAATGTGTAGAAAGAGAGCCCCACGGGTAGAATTATATCTAGTCTGGGAAGTGCAATGGCATCACTAACAACGTTCAGGCTGGATAGCACTGGGCCAAGAGAGCCCATGAGAAAGTCGAAATATTTAAAAACGAAAAGCGATGAGAGCTCCGTTAGAATCCCAGCAGTCAGAACTAAACGCCGTATTGCTTGCGTGTACGGCTTTGCGACGGCAATACCAAATATGTAAGCGACCAATGTGGTCGCTCCGAGTAAGAACAAATATTTCGGATCAAATGTAGAGTAAAAATAGTAACTACCGATTAGTAACAAAACCCATCGCCACCGATGAGACAGCACATAATATGCACCGACGAGAGCCGCAAAAAACAATAGAAAGTTTAGTGAATTGGGCAGCATACGCCGATTATCCTCCTATCGGCGAAACTGGAATTCTAATATTACCAAGGTCTGTTCCGGTTCTAACTTCTAAAAAGAAAGAGCATGCTTGCTTTGGCCAGCGCGCCATTTTTATGTGTTAGTACGATGTCCATAAATCCAATAGCGCTTGCGGCAGCTCCGGAGGATCTAACGACGAATTAAAATTCTCCGCCAAGTATTTTTTCATATCTGCGACTTGTGTAACTGAGAGTTGTGGAGATCGGTCTGCATGCCTATCAAAAAGGCCGTCCCAGCCTTGCTCATCAAATTGTTGCAACACGATTGGCACGAACGCGTGGCATATCGTGCAGTTATCAATAATTAAATCCCTGGCTTCGCCGCACAGCGCTTCGTCCACTTTCTCAGAGGGGACACACCGAAAAATCTCAGCAAGGTCCAAATCCTGCGCCACAGCGTCTTGTCCATGAGGCAAAATAAGTAAACTACCAACAATAAATACTGTGCGAATCATATTTCTAGAGGACATTATTTTTAGAAAATTTAGCATTTATATTCGTCCAGGGTACTAGGCAGGCGGTAGGGAGTAGTTTTCTAATTCTGGTGGTAGTTGTGGCACGGGGTTGTCTGGGTTGAAGTGGGACTTTAAAAACTTAGAGATGTCTTCATAGTCTTCGTCACTTGTTTCCTCAACACGTCCACGGTGAGACTCCAAGAAACTATCCCATTCTTCTTCAGTTTTTTGCGCTTTAACGAAAGGTGTAAATACATGGCAGGCTGTACAGGTAATAAGTGTAGTATCGCGAGCGTATAAGCAGTCGTCTTCACTCATGTCGCCAGCAGGACAAAAGAATATTTTCTCAATATCCAATTCTTGGGCAGATGCACTGGTTGAGTGTACTAGTAGGCCAATGATCGCTAATGAGATTGCAGCAAAGGCCGTCTTTAGATTAAGTCCAAAACCATTTTCGATAAAATGTATCATTGTACGTCTTACCCTCCCTTCGGTATTTCATCCGTTGTTTTACCTAAATCTTCATCTATAGAATAGACTGGAACAGAGATTTCTCGAACCATCTTATCCTTGGGAAAGCCTTTATTTGCAAGGTCAAGGATTTTAGCGCCAGTTTGCTCGTCATAAAACTGTTCTTCACACTCATGGCAGACATAGGCGGCGACATTCTCCACTACCACTAATTGCTTATCCCTCCACATAGTCACATTGACTGTGGTGGGTTCTGTTGTCTTGCTGCATTCAATGCACGCCATGGGAGAGTGCTTCGAGGATTGTGAGTCCAAATTTATTTCTCCGCGGTTCTCCGTAAGTCAAAAAGTATGCGGCGGGTCATTTGCCCGCCGCATACTTTATTATAGTCTTGTGCTGTGGCGAAATTATGCTGCCACCATTTTCTTGGCGGCATCAACA
>PASS01000019.1 GCA_002712165.1 Fidelibacterota bacterium | reverse complement strand
CCTGATACCCCTAAAGAAAATCAATCATTTATTGGTGAAATTGTTTCAAATATAGATCCAACCGCTCCAGAGCATTATTCATATTTCAGAAAGTCCAATGTTGAGTATGGAGAACGTTTTTTTATTGGAAATGGAGTTGCGGGACATGATGAGACAAGTGAGAATTTTCAATTATCATGGGAGTATGATAAAAATCCAGAAGTATCATTTAATTATGGGTGTATGAATAGTAACTATGATAATTATGATGAAAATGCAACAGTGTCTTATGGAAGCTGCACAAATTTCAATACGACTATTCAAGGGATTATAAATGGCGATATAGTGGTTGATGAAGATCAGCCTGCGACAGTTTCAATTTCTGGTAAAATGGTTTCATTTGCGCAAACAAGTGGTCCTTGGATAATAAAAATTACAGATGATGATGGATATGAAATAGAGGTTATAGGATATTGGGATATTCATAATTCCATTATTAATTATCTGATTGATCCATATAATCAAACAAATTATGTTGTCTCAATAACTGGCTCCCTTGGCAGCTATAACAATAAATATCAAATAGAAACATTTAATGCAACTCAGATAGATGATTATATTCAATATTTTACTCATGGAGAGTTTATTGAAGATTCACAAGTTTTAAATGCTGAAATTATAGTTGCTCCATATGTAGTGATTCCCTCAATCGGAGAAAGAATCAATTTTATGTATTCTTTTCCTTCGGAATCAAGGGTTGTTATAAGAATTTTCAGTATGGATGGAAGGTTTATTACAAGTTTAGTTGATAGATATTATGATACTGGTGGCACTGTTTTGAGAGCAGAGGATTATTCGAGTTGGGATGGGATGGACCATCTTGGACAAATTGTAAATCCTGGAACATATTTGATACATATTGAAGCCTCTAATTTTCTTACAGCAGAAACAACAAGTGATGTTGCCCCAATAGTTATAGGAGTTGCACATTAATGAAAATTATTTTTTTATTTTTAATGAACTTTTTATTGTCTCAGGTTTTGACTGATATTTCATTCATTGGATCAAAATCATTGGGCATGGCGGGAGCTGTTGTTTCTGATTCAGAAGATTTAGAAGCTGTTTTTCATAACCCTGCAGGTTTAGTTAAAATTAAAGAAAATATAACTCTCATTTCAGGTCGTTCACAGCTGTATGGCCTTGATTTTTTAAATTTTGAATATTTAAGTATAGGTTTTTCAAATGGTTTTGCGCTTACATATCAGCATTTAGGGACATCCTATAAAAATTCATCTGATTTTTCTGGTGATTATTCTTCTTATGGGTTCCATGAATTTAATGGTTCGCTTTCTAGAGAAAAGTCAATTTCATTAAGTCAGGGAATTTCTTTGCTTGATGATAAAAATTCAAAAATTTCAATTGGCTACAATTTAAATTATATGTCTTTATATCAAGGTGCTTCAGCTGGACCAACAGGTAATGGTGAAAACGGATTGTCCTCAAGTGATCTAGCTTCTTTTGGTATTGATGTAGGACTTCTGTCTTCATTGAGAGATAAAGTTAGTTTTGGAGCTTTTGTAAAAAATATTAATAATCCAAAAATCATAAAAGGTTCCTCCTCTTCATATTTACCTAGGCGTTTAGATTTAGGAATAACATATTATCCATTTAATGATTTGACGACAACTTTTGCTATGGAAAGGGTTTTAGGCACAGATGAAAGTTCTTTTAGGTTTGGAGTAGAATATGATATCACCTCATCATTTATGCTAAGAACTGGAATTCAGTTGAATCCAAATAGGCTTGGTCTTGGATTTTCATATAGCATGAAAAATTTTGAATTGTCTTATTCATTACTCACTCATTCAGTACTTCCTACAACTGATATGTTTAATTTGAAAGTAAGCTTTGAATAAGAGAATATTTATACTATTTCTATTTTGCCTTCTTTTGCCCTTTTCTAAAATAGATATAAATAATTCAGATTTATCTGTTCTTGATGAATTGCCTTTTGATGAAGAAAAAATAAATGATTTAAAAAAATATATGATTGACTATGGAAAAATTGACATCATATATGATTTATCAAATATTCCCTCAATTACAGAAAATGATTTAGATATTTTAAAAAAATATATATTGATTAATGATTTGCAAAATGAGAATAATTCCTTAAGAAGCAATTTATCATATAAAATTGATTGGTGGCTGTCAAGCGAAGGGAGTTCTGAAGGTGTTTCTGAATTGTGGCTTGACAGATATTATAGTCAGCAAAACATTAATAGAATGAATTATGATGACCTTTCATTTCTTCCAAATGTAAGTCCAATTGATGTTTTAGCTGTCATGAAACAGCAAAAAAGAGGTGAAATAAATGGGACATTTCAATTAAAAAACTCACCAGGAATAAGTCATTATGGATATAAAAATTTATTGGATTTTGTAGCTTTTGAAGATAATGCCAATAAGAAATTGGATGTAAGATATAATATGATGTTTAGAAATATTCCCTCATATGCAGGTTTAAATGAAGATGATATTCCAATTGATTTTATTGATGCTTCAAGACCAGAATCTTTAACGAAATTATTAGTGGGCTATAACGATCGTCTTAAATTGGGTGTATTAAAGCATAATAATATAGGTGATCCAACTGATATAAATAATAATAAGGCATTTATAGCTTTTGAAAAGATTAGATTGTTTGATTCAAATCCTTGGCTGAGAATTGATAATATAATTATTGGTAATTTTAATGCGAGATTTGGACAGGGCGTTATATTTGAATCAGGAGATTCATTTCAGCCAAGAAGGACAGGTCATGGATTTTCAAAGAGAGAAACAGGAATCACTTATGACCTTACAAGATCAAGTCAATTTGTATTGAGTGGCTATGCTGCTCAATTATCTAGNAGAAAGTTTAGGNTGTCAATGTTTTATTCAGATGGTTTTTTAAATAATAATAATAAAAGGGATGCTGTTATTAATTCTGATGGAAGTTTCTCTACGTTTATTACTATGACTCCTAGATTGGGATATGGATATACTCAAAATGAAACTAACAAGTTTAACGAAAATATGATTAATTCTGTTGAAGAAAGAACTTTAGGAGGCAATTTAAGATATTTTATTGATGATAGCTTTAATATTGGATTCACTATTTATGAAAGTATGTATGATAGAGTTCTTGATCCTCAAATACTTGAAACGGTAGTTGGAGGTGAGGATGATATCGATGATGATGGTTTTGATCCATCTGATGATTGGGATGAATATTCAGGTGATGGAGTGTTTGAAATTGGATATATGAGTAATTCGGCNGATCCGGAAATAAGGGCTATGTATTCTAATTCTGGCGTTTCCAGCTATTGGTCTGATGCTCAATCATATAGGAGGGTATANGGATTTGAATNTGGCAAGGTTTTTGGAAAAATGTCTTTACAGGGAGAGTTTGGCAGCATAGATGTAGAGGAAGGCAAAAATCCAACAGCNTTAGTTGTTAATGCCTATATGCAGTTTGATAACTTAAATTTACTTGTTTTATTCAGGGATTATGATCTTGATTATGATAATCCATATCAGCGTTCTTTTGCTCAATATAGAAGATATAAATCTACTATTTTTGAAGATTCATATTGGCTTGAAGATCCAATTTTTTACAATCTTTACTCATCGAATCCTCAACCTCAAGCAGAAAAGGGGTATTATGTTGAATCAAGATATCAGTTTCATGAAGATTTAATNGCNGGNATTCAATGGGATACTTGGGTNAGAAAAGCTGATCAAGCTCAATATTTTAGGATAGTAAATAAACTTGANTGGAGACCTNTATTTAATTATAGAGTCTATTTTAGATATAAACTTCAATCTAGAGGTTCATTAAATATAGCTCANCCCAGTCCGTATTTTACTAAAGAAGCNAGATTAAGGTTTAAAATAAGGCTTTCAAATTATGATAATATTGAATTTTTATATTCATGGAATTATACAACATTTAGTCCAAGGCCAAGGCTTACAGGTCCTTCTAATCCTTTTGTAGGTGAAATGGAACAAGGAGATATAGGTAAACCTGACGCGGCAATTGGATTTAGTATTGAACATAATTTTAGCAAACATTTAAAAATGAGGGCAGGTGTAGTATATGCTGATGGTTTTTTGTGGTATATNGAGGATAATGATTTTAGNCTATTTGATACTGAAAATGGCATATCGCATAGTTGGATTTCATTTAATTTAAAGCCGACNAATATGCTNAGCGTTAAATTCAAATTAAGTCATTCATCAGATTTTCCNTCAACTACTATTATTGGCGGTGAAACTANCAGTGGATATTCAATAAANAATCCATATGTTTTTGATAATAACGTAAATTATAAGATTCAAATTGATTATGCTTTATAGATTAAATATAATATTTATGTTCTTTTGTTCAATTGCATTCTCTCAGGTGCAGTTTAGCAGNATCGTCCCNANTGATTATTATCATGGTGATGGTAAATCAATGGGAATGGGTAATTCAATGGTTTCTAATTGCAGTTCAAGTTTAGCTATAATTTCAAATCCNGCAAAACTAGCGAGTTTAAGCAACTCTTTTTATTTTCAATCTTTTTTATCTTCAATTTCAGAAAGAAGAAGTACAATAATTTCTGATATGTGGGGAGACTTTTTAGCTAATGCAGATTATGTTTTTAATCAAAATTCTAATTTAAAGGCATCAGCTGGATTTAATTATTCAAAATCATATGGTGATATAAATTTTGGTGTTGGCCTAAGTATTATGCCATACTCTTCATTTAATTATACATATGAAGAGGAAGTTCGTTCAGATGCTGATCTTGAGGATGGAGTAATTGGTATTGATGATCCTATAATAGGTTTTCATATACTTAGAAATAAGGGAGATGTTTATGTTAATTCAATAGGATTTGCATGTTCATTTAAAAAGCGTATTTCTATAGGTGTTGGATTTAATCAAATTCAATCTTCAATGATTAAAGATGATATAAGTATTGATATTGTGGATGCAACTGAATATTCACAAAATAATTTAAGCAGTATCCAAAATTATGAAAATTCATTCTCTATAGAAAAAAAGGGTTTCATTACTTTTTCTGTAAATTATTTAATTAATGATTTGGATATTTCTTTATCAATTGAGAATGATGCAATGATTGGTTCAAAAGATGAATCCTCATTTCAGATATCAGAACAGNTGGGGCTTCCTATTATTTTTGATTCAGAAAATAGTTTTTTGAATTACAACATTTCAGGACTTTCATATCAAAAACCATCTAAAATTAGTTTTGGATTGATGTATGTCCCCAAATATAATTCTGATTTTTCAATTTCACTGGAAACTGTACAAAAAAAATGGAATCACAATATAAATTACAGCTCATTTTTAATNGACAGTGTTGTTGAATATAGATTTGGATTTGAGTATGCTCCTATTAAAGGTTTTCCAATACGAGCTGGTTTAGTATATTCTGAATCNCCATTTTTAATTTTGGATCCTAAAACAGTTTTGACTTTAGGTACNGGTAAGAAATTTGGAGATGTTACTCTTGATTTAGCATTGAATTATAATAANCTAAGCTATTTGCATTATGATTTATTTCCAACTGAAGATATTTTTGATTTGAGCTGTGATGAAATTGGATGTGATGCAGTTAAGGAGAATAGTTTGATTTTCTTGGCAACTGTCAGGTATAATTTTTAATGTATTTAAAAAAAATCATATTAATTTTCTTTTTTGGAATTATTGCAGCCAATAAACTNCCAAATGATGTTAGATGGGTTATAAACTCTTTAGAATATAAATCAATTTGTCATCAAATTTATTCCTTAGCCANGGAACGATTAAATGAAATTGATAAAGATGATAAAACCNAATTAGCTATAATTATGGATTTAGATGAAACCGTACTNGACAACTCACAGTATCAAATTGATTTAGCGGCCAAAAATGACACTTATACTCCTGAAACATGGGCCTTGTGGGTCTTGAAAGAAGAAGCTAAGCTTGTTCCCGGAGCAAAAGATTTTATTGATAAAGTAAGGGATGCGGGTATACAACTTATATTTCTAAGTAATAGAATGGATGAAAGACTTCAGGCTACAAAAAATAATATGAAAAAATGCAANATTTATTCAAAAGATGATATTTATTTATTGAGATTANATAAGGCAGATAAAAAACATGTACGAAGAAATGAAGTGTATAATGCGATTGGNCGAATGAAGAATTATGATAAATTTGAAGTAGTCTTTTATTTTGGCGATGCAATGGGTGATTTTCCNAATGATGATTTTAGCCAATTTGGTCATTCTCAATTTATTTTTCCAAATCCAATGTATGGCAAGTGGTAANCAATCTGAATAAATTTTTTTCAATATTATTATTCCTTTTAATAAAGCATTCGATTCTTTTTTCTTTTAATGGAGTTCCTTTAGGTAATATTGATATAATTACCACAAATGATATGCATGGAGTAATAGATGAACAAAAAGCCCGGTTCATGAATCCAAATTTTCCCCCAACAATTATAGGTGGTTCAGCATATTATAGATATATAAGGGAGTTAGAATTAAAATTAGATAATGGANCTGAAGATTTATTGATTCTTGATGGAGGTAATTTTTTTCAAGGACATCCATTAGGAATTGTTGATAGNGGCAAAACAATGATTAAATGGATGAATAANATTAATTATGANGCTATGGTTCCNGGCAACAATGATTTTATATATGGTTANAAAAATCTTATTGAACTTTCAGGAATTGCCAANTTCCCATTTTTAGCTTCGAATATTTTGTATGCAGATAGTGGAGAATATGTATTTGATCCATATACAATAATTGATATAAATGGAGTTGAAATCGGAATCATTGGTGTTGTATCGTCTGAAATGGAAAATATAGTATTGAAAAAAAATATTGAAGGAATTATTTTTACCTNTGAAGTGGAATCTGTAAATAAATATGCGAGAATATTAAAGGAAAAGAAAATAGATATTATCATTGTACTTTCAAGTCTTGGAATACCATGGAATAGAGATAAAGTCTATAAAAAATTCATAGNTTTAAATGATAGTCTCCAGCGAATGAATACTGAAACCGATCCTTCAATCTTTTATAGAGAATACATAAGAGAAAATAATCAAAAGCTTAATAGGGATTATGATTTTAATTCATTGGCTTTGGGATATTTTACTGATGATGTTGATTTTATAGTTTCCAGTGGAATTAGTAAGGGGTATAGAACTCCATGGTATGATAAAAATAACCATGTTTATATCTTTCAAAATTATGGGAATGGTACAGAGTTCGGCCATTTTAAAATAAAATATGATGTGAATAATTTTAGATTTAGGGGATATGAAAATGTTGTTTCAAATAGTATTACCCAAACTTTATTTATAGATGATTTTAAATATGATAATGAACAATTTTTTTGGATTAAAGATAGGAATAATGAATCAATAAATAAGGTTTATGAAGATATAGATTGGTTTTCTAAAATTGAAGGCGACAAACAAATTCTATCAGAACAATATCAGAATAAAATTGATTTGGAACTTGATAATAATAAAGCAAATAACAATTTATCTAACTGGAATATACCCAATATCAATACAGATATGATCGATGTAATAACTTGGAATTGTGAATTTTTTCCAACCTTTGGCGATTCAACGATTGAAGCCTTGTCTGAAGCAGTGATTGATTTAAATCCAGAAATTATAGCCTTTCAGGAAATAAAGCAAAGAGGATGGTTTGATAAACTAATGGACCGTTTGCCTAGTTACAACTATGTAATTTCTGAACAATCATCATTTATGGATCAAGCGGTAATTTATAAAAAGGATTCTTTTGATTTAGTAAACAGAATGGAATTGTTTGCTGAAGATGATTATAATTTTGCGGGAAGACCACCTTTGAAATGTGATTTAATTTATAGACCCAGCAACAAAAAAATTTCCTTAATAAATTTACATATGAAGTGTTGTGATTCAGGGCTTAATAGAAGGAAAAAAGCTTCGGAAATGCTGTATGATTATTTAAATGATAAAATTGATGATAAAGATGTTGAATATATAATTTTGGGTGATTGGAATGATGATTTAAAAGATCTTCCCGGAGAACATTGTTTTGATCTCTTTTTAAATGATTCAAGGTACTTTTTCCCTACATTGGATATAACTTATGATATATCACAGGCAACCTATCCTAAGGAGCCTTATGTCAGTTTTTTAGATCATATTTTAGTAACGACATCTATTATAGAAAAAAACAATGATTATATAGTTAAAACTTTACCATTTGATAAATATATGGGTAGTTTTGAAATATATGAAAAATATATTTCTGACCATATGCCAGTTTTATTTTCATTTAAATAAATATTAAATATCAATAAAAATATAGTTTATATTTGGTTAAGTAAATTATTGATGCAATTTATGTCATATGATGTTTGAAGCTAAAAAATATATATTATTATTTTTATTAAATTTTTTTATTTATTCTCAACAATGTCCTCCTGCTGATACAGTTGTCGTTGTTTCTGAACAAAATGATTGGACTATCTCATCTTTGAACTCCTGGAATCATTTGGAAATTATGACATGGAATATTAAAAATTACCCATTAAATCAAAATACATTAAATGATGTACAGGAAGTTATATATGATTTATTGCCTGATGTTATAAATTTTCAAGAATTAAATAGTCAAGATGTGCATGATGCATTAGAAACAATTTTACCGGCATATGAGTTTATTCTTAGTGATTATGATCCATACTATGGATTAGACATTGCTATTAAGAAAGATTGCATTAATCTGCTAAGTTATGAAAAATTATTTAATGAAAATGGATATGAATTTGCCTGGAGATATCCATTAAGTGCAAATTTAGTTTGGTTTTGTGGAGATGAATTTTTAGAATTTGAAATGATTAATGTTCATTTTAAATGTTGTGATAATGGCTTTGATAGGAGATTGGCATCATCAGAAATTTTGTCTGATTATATTAATTTTCAGACACAAAATAACAAAAATATTATTGTGGCAGGTGATTATAATGATTCTTTAGATGATTTAGAAAATAATAATTCATTACTGCCGTTAATTAATAATGAGAATATTGAGTTTGTTGATTTTCAGATAGCAGAAGGGTCAACCTTTAATTGGTCATATCCTTCTTATCCAAGTCATATAGACCATATTTTAGTTAATGAACTTTTAATGAACAACACTATTTCTTTAGAAACAAATACTTTGCGAATAGATGATTTTACAGGATATTCCTATTATCAAAATAATATATCTGATCATCGTCCAGTTTATTTAAAAATTAGCATTACATCACCAGAAATACCTCAAGGATTAGTTATAAATGAAATAATGAATAATCCAACTTTAGAAAATGAAGCTTTAGGAGAATGGTTTGAATTAACAAACATTGGAAGTCAGCCAATTGATATTTTTGGATTAAAGATTATTGATAATGATTTTGATTTTCATAATATAAGTGAACATGTAATTATAAATCCAAATGAATATATTGTTTTAGGCTCATCATCATCTACAGAACAAAATGGAAATATTGATATAGATTATCAATATGAAAATTTCAATCTTAGTAATTTGTGGGATGAAATTATAATTTTGCATTCAACGAATATTGTTTTAGATGAAGTAATTTATAGTTCTCAGTCCTTTCCAAGCATTGAAGGTAAAAGCATGATGCTTATAAATCCAAATTTAGATAATAGCTTGTCAACTAATTGGATTGAGTCATCACAAGAAATTGGTAATGGAGATTTTGGAACTCCTGGTAGTTCTAATAATGATTGTCAAGCAAATGGTGATTTAAATCAAGATTATATAACAAACATTTTAGATGTTGTATTATTAGTTGGCTATATTTTAGGAAATAATATATTCACTATTCTCCAAGAGTGTAATGCAGATATTAATCAAGATAACACAATTAATGTAGTGGATATTGTTTTAGTTGTTGCTTATATATTAAATTAAGATTAATGAAAAAACATATTTTAATTATATTTTGTTTCTTTGCACTTGCTCAAGATAATCAACCTTATCCTCCATTGGATTTAGTTTCTATGCCTACTGCGGGTACTTTGCCCAAAGGAGTTTTTTCACTTGAAACGCTGCTTATGAAAGATGGCGGAGTATTGCCTAAAATGCTTTTTGGAATTTCTGATAGGTTTACTTTTGGTGTTTCTTTTGGAATTCAGCAATTTATTGGTGTTGGAGATATTAGTAAAAATAAAAGTGCTCCTGAAGTACAAATGAAATACAGATTGTATGATGAAACTGATATTAGACCGGCTATAGTTCTTGGATTAAATACTCAGGGAAAGGGAAAGTATTTTGATCGGTCTGGTTTTGAAAGATATGAACAAAAAGCATTGGGTGTATATTTGATGGCAAGTAGAAATTGGAACGCCTTAGGTAATTTAGGTTTTCATTTTGGTATTAATAAAAATACTTTTGAAAATTCTGATAGAGATGAAGATATTAATTTATTTTTTGGAATTGATAAGGAAATAAATGATAGTTTTTCATTACTAATGGAATATAATTTTGCCAGGGATGATGATGAAATTAGTCATGATAATTGTTCTGAAAACTGTATTGATATAGAGCGTTTAGGCAAAGGATATTTAAATGCTGGATTACGTTGGTCAGCTACTGAAAACCTTATGTTAGAGATTAACGTTAATGACATCCTTAAAAATAGTATATATAACTATGAAGAAGATGATGAGTTTGATTCAATGAATAGAGAAGTAAAAGTTATATACTATGAATATTTTTAAACAATTTTTTGAATAAAAATAATCTTACCTCAGTAATTAAAAAAAAATCATTTGAATTAGGTTTTGATCTTTTTGGTGTATCCTCCCCTCATATTGATTTAGATAATTCTAATATTCTTGATGAATGGTTAGACAATGGATATCATGCTACGATGCATTGGATTGAAAAAAGGAAAGAAGAAAGAAAAAATATATTTAAATATTTTCCAGAAGTAAAATCAGTAATTTCATTTGGATATAATTATTATACAGGTGAAAATGAATTAGATTCCAAAAAATATAAAATATCAAATTATTCTTGGGGAGAAGATTATCACCNGATAATTAAAAAAAAATTATATCAAATTATCNACTTAATTCAAAATAATAAAAATAGTGANTTTAAATATAGAGTTTGTGTTGANACATCACCAATTTTAGAAAAAAANTGGGCACAAAAATCTGGACTTGGCTGGATAGGTAAACATACTAATTTAATTAATGATAAGATTGGCTCATGGTTTTTTTTAGCTGAGATATTAGTAGATTTCGAGTTAGAGTATAATAAACCATTTTCTAAAGATTTGTGTGGTACTTGTACGAGATGTATTGAGGCTTGTCCAACTGATGCTATTTTTGAAGAATACAAATTAGATGCAAATAAATGTATATCATATTTAACAATTGAACACAGGGATGATTTTTCTAATGAATTTGATTTAGATTTATCTGGATGGATTTATGGATGTGATATATGTCAACAGGTATGTCCATGGAATGAAAAATTTTCTATAAATACTACAGATCTAAATTTTGAAAAACGNGAAAATATACAGAANATGANCAATAAAGATTGGAATAATTTAAAAGAAATGGACTTCAANCGAATTTTTAAAAAAAGTGCAATTAAAAGAACTAAATTTTCAGGNTTAAAAAGAAATATTAAAGCGAATAATAAATAATAAAGCTATTAANTTATTATGCTAACCTGCTTTTTNGCTTTTCCAAGACTATGGAATTTTACTTTACCATCAGTCATTGCAAATAAAGTATAGTCTCTTCCTTTTCCTACATTTTTACCTGGATGAATTTTTGTGCCATTTTGTTTAACTAAAATTGAACCGGCTGTAACAAATTGTCCATCAGCTCTTTTCACACCAAGCATTTTTGGATTACTATCTCTTCCATTTTTTGAACTACCCATACCTTTTTTATGTGCCATTATTAATCCTTCTTTTTGCTGGTTGTTTTTTTAGTTGCTGCAGTTTTTTTAGCTGNTNCTGTTTTTTTTGTAGATTTAGCAGTTGCTTTTGCTGCTGTTTTTTTTGTGGGACTAGATTTTGAAACATTTAATTTATCAATTTTTAAAAGAGTAAATGGTTGCTTATGTCCATTTTTTTTCTGATATCCCTTTCTTCTTTTCATTTTAAAGACNGTAATTTTTGAATCTTTAATATGTGAATCTACTTTAGCTTTAAATTTTAATGATTTTATATAAGGATTNCCCATTTTTTTNTTTTTACCATCAAAATAGTACAATACCTTATCAAATTCAATAATTGATCCTTTTTTTAAATCACTTTGATAGGGAACTTTGATATTTTCTCCCTCTTTAAGAAGAATTTGTGTTCCTTTATAATCTACTAATGCATACATTTAAATCTAATCCTTTATTTTAGCCCATTAATTTATTCAATAATGATACATNTAAACAAGTTAAACCTCATTAGTTATATCTTTCTTTCTTTTTTTTGAAAAAACTGTGTATTCATTGTTATTTAAACTTGAGTCGATTTTTAAAGTAATCCAAAGCCAGTTTTTAAACATTAATTTATTAACAGCTGATTTTTTTGTATTTTTAATATAATCGTACATTTGTTCATTAACATATATAATAAGTCTTTTATCAGAAAATTTTGTTTTAAATCTTTTTAACCAATTTTCTAATTTAGTAAGTGTAGAATCCTTTGAATTTANTCGNCCAAGACCATTGCAATTTTTACAATTATCAGTGAGTGTATGTAAAAGACTTAGNCCAACTCTTTGTCTTGTCATTTGCAATAATCCAAATTCAGAAAATTCAGAGATAGAAACCTTGGCCCTATCTTTTTTAAGTAATTTTTTCAACTCTTCATATACTTTTTTTCTATTGGGAGATTTCATTAAATCTATAAAATCAATTACAACTAATCCACCTATGTCCCTTATTCTTAATTGTNTTGCAATCTCATGAGCAGCTTCAATATTAATTTTAAGTGAGTTTTCTTCATGGCTNCCTTTACCAATNAAGCGTCCGCTATTTACATCAATTACNACCATTGCTTCNGTATGATCNATNATTAAATANGCACCACTCTTTAAGCCANNNTTTATTCTTTANNGATTTNNNNATTTGNTNTTCNATANTGTGGTTATCAAAAATTGGAATTTTATTTTTATAATATTCAATATTTTTAATTTGTTTTGGGTTAGTGTCTTTAGTGTATGAATATATTTTTTTATATAAACTTTTATTATCAACATACATTTTATTTATATCTTCTGTAAAAAGGTCTCGAATAACCATATTAGTTATAGTATGGTCATTATATACTAAATTTGGAGCAGTATCTGTATTCATTTTTTCATTAATTTTTTTCCATTCATCTAAAAGTTTATCAAAATCTTTTTGAATAATACTTTGGTCCTTTCCAGAAGTAATTGTTCTTACTATGAC